>JAGHDR010000245.1 GCA_021159825.1 Deltaproteobacteria bacterium
GGTTGAAATTCTCAACCATATGGCTGAAAGCCCCCGGGAAGGAGAAACACCATGGATTGATCTGAACACCGAAGAGATCAATTCCTGGGTGAATAAGACCACATTTTCCCCGCCCGCTAAGGCACAGGAAGCAGAACCTAAGGCATTTTCAGAGCCAACCGAATATGCCCCCTCGCCCCCTGTTGAAGACGCACCGAAGGACGATGAGGACGTAGGGGCACGAAGGCATCGCGCCCCTACCGGGAAGGAGATTGAGACGGTTAGAGACGTTATCGTAGCAATGGTTGATCCGGTGCCCGATGCGACCCATCACCCTGCGCAAGAACCGGAAAAACCGTCCCATCCGGAAAGCGATCAAACGTTCGAAACAGGTCATGATGAACCCCATGTGGAAGATCAGGATAAGCCGCACCAGCAGACCGGCGAAAACTTTGCAGCAGACCCCACCATGCTGGATCTTTTCCAGGCGGAAGTGGAAACCCATGTGGCGGTCTTAAGTGACGGTCTTCTGGCTCTCGAAAACAATCCCGGGGCCACGGATCAGCTTGAAGCCCTCATGCGGGCGGCCCACTCCATCAAAGGGGGCGCCAGGATTGTGGGCCTTGATGCCGCGGTCAAAGTGGCCCATGCCATGGAAGACTGTTTTGTTGCAGCACAGAAAGGGGCGGTGTCGCTGGGGCCAGAGCAGATTGATATTCTACTTCGGATTGTGGATATTCTCATTAATATTGCAGAATCCATCCACGATGGTGAAAGGGACTGGGTGAGCCGCCATGGCGAAGAAATTGATCATCTCATGGCCGCCATGACCGCCATCATTCATGGTGAGGCGCCTATCCCCGTCACACCGGTGGTGGAACCATTCGTTCAAGACCCCGTACCCATTGTGCCAATCGACGGTGAAAGCGAATTTTCCCTCGCAAAAACCGGGGATATCAAACCGGTTCCAAACGAAATCACCGAAAAATCACCGGCACTGCCAACATCAGGGGAACCGGATCGGATGGTGCGGGTGACCGCCGCCAAAATTGAACGGCTCATGGGACAGGCCGGGGAAGTGGTGGTGGGCGCCGGGTGGTTGCCCACTTTTTCCGAATCCCTTCTGGAACTCAAACGGAATCATCTCGAGTTATTGACGCTTCTGGAGGGGCTGCAGGACACCATTGTGCGGAAAGAGAAGCACGCCCAGGCCCAGGAGCTGGTTGTGCGAGCCCGGGAAAAGACCAAAGCCTGTACCCTTCAACTGGCGGATCGTTTGAACCAGTTCGATATCTATACCGGCGCCACCGCAGCGCTTTCCGACCGCATCTACCACGAAGTCATCTCGGTTCGCATGAGGCCCTTCGCAGATGGGGTTCAGGGATTTCCAAGGCTGGTACGGGATCTTGCGCGAGATCTGGGGAAAAAGGTTCGCCTGGAGATCAAGGGAAAAGGTACCGAGGTGGATCGGGATATTCTTGAGAAACTGGATGCGCCCTTAAATCATCTGATTCGAAATGCGGTGGACCATGGCATTGAATCCCCCGAAGAGAGAGCCGCCGCCGGAAAACCGGAAACCGGCCTTTTTCGGCTTGAGGCCTCCCATCGATCGGGGATGCTCATGATTACGGTTAATGACGACGGCCGTGGCATTGATCCGGAAAAGCTAAGACGGAAAATTGTTGAAAAAAAGATGACCACAAAGGAAATGGCCACCCGGATGACCGAGACTGAATTGATGGCGTTTTTGTTTTTGCCGGGGTTTTCCACGGCAAAAAACGTCACCGAAATATCGGGGCGTGGTGTGGGTCTGGATGTGGTTCATAACATGGTTCATGAAGTGGGCGGTGTGGTACGAGCGGTTTCAAACCCCGGAGAAGGGTTGACGTTCCATATCGAACTGCCTTTGACCCTTTCCGTGGTACGCACTTTTCTGGTGGAGATTGCCGGTGAACCTTACGCTTTTCCCCTGGCCCGGATTGACCGGTGTCTGGAATTGCGACCCTCGGACATTGACATTGTTGAAGACCGGCAGTACTTCAGATTTGACAATAATAACATCGCCCTGTTGGATATTCACAATGTTCTGGAACTGGAAACGCCCCTTGAAAACCGGGAAAAACTGTTTGTGGTGGTGCTGAGCGACAGGCTGAATGCCTACGGTCTGGCCGTCGACAAGTTCCTGGGGGAATGCGACCTGGTGGTACGGCCTTTGGACCCCAGACTGGGCAAAGTGCCCGATATCAGTTCGGTGGCGGTGATGCTGGACGGAGCGCCCGTTTTGATTTTTGATGTTGAGGATCTGGTTCGCTCCATTGACAATCTCCTGGCCGGACGAAGGCTTCGCAAATTAAGCCAGGGGCCCGAGGCCATTGAAGCCCGCAAACAAAAGCGAATACTGGTGGTGGATGACTCATTTACGGTTCGGGAGATGGAACGGAAACTGCTTGAAAGCAAGGGTTACCAGGTGGATACGGCGGTTGACGGAGTAGATGGCTGGAATGCGGTTCGCACGGGTAGCTATGATATGGTCATAAGCGATGTGGACATGCCCCGAATGAACGGCATTGAGTTTGTGAACCGGATCAAGCGCCATGCCGAGCTCAAAAGCATCCCCGTGATGATTGTCTCCTATAAGGACAAGGAGGAGGACCGCCTGGCGGGCTTGCAGGCAGGGGCCAACTACTACCTGACCAAGAGCAGCTTTCAAGACGACTCATTCATACGGGCTGCCGTCAATCTCATTGGAGAGGCTTAAAACAAAGGGGGCAGTTGTCAGGGGGCAGGGTTTAATTCGAAGCAGCTTTTTCTGCACCCTGCACCCTGATAACTGTACACTGTGAATATGCGCATCGCCATTGTCAATGATCTCTCCCTGGCCGTTGAGATACTGAGAAGGATCGTCCTGGAGAGTGCCGTTCATAAAGTGGCCTGGGTCGCTCGAACCGGTGAGGAAGCGGTTCGAAAATGTGAAGCCGATATCCCTGATCTGATTCTCATGGATCTGTTTATGCCGGACATGGGCGGTGTGGAAGCCACCCGCAGGATCATGCATGCCTCGCCATGCCCCATTTTGGTGGTCAC
>JAGHDR010000207.1 GCA_021159825.1 Deltaproteobacteria bacterium
CGGATGACCATGGTCATTGTTCCAAAATAAATTAAACGATAAGATCCTTATAGGCTAGTTGCAGCTTTCTTTATGTTTTTTTGCCTTTGGTAAAGATTGAGAGGATGGCTGTTTTTTTCTTAAAGGCCTTATTCAGCAGTGGAGGGCAATTATGCCGAAAATGAAGACCAACCGCGGGGCAGCCAAGCGCTTTAAAACCAGCGGTTCAGGAAAAATCGTGAGGAACAAGGCTTTTTCAAGCCATATTCTGACCAAGAAAAGCACCAAAAGAAAACGGAATCTTCGAAAGTCAACCGTGTTGGATCCCGCTAATTTGAAAGGTGTCAGGCGGATGATTCCATATGGCTAGTTTTGTGGTTTCCTTAACAAATTTATAATCAGCAAGTGTCCGTCCATAAATGAGAAAATTTGTTCGAGTTCAAGGAAGACAAAAATTGTAACCGCAGGAATACATGGAAGTATTTCGAGGATTACAATTTTAGTCTGACGCCGAAATCGGGCAAATTGGCCATTTGTGGATGGGCACTGGCAACAAAGAGGGTTTGTCATGCCAAGGGTTAAAAGAGGCTTTAAAGCCGGAAGAAGGCGGAAAAAAGTATTAAAAGCAGCAAAAGGATACCGAGGGGGGCACAGCAAACAATACAGGACGGCTGAAAATGCCGTGATGCGGGCCGGGATGTATGAATACCGCGACCGCAGGGTTCGAAAACGTGATTTTCGAAAGCTGTGGATTATCAGGATCAATGCGGCTGCCAGAGCCCACGGGCTTTCCTACAGCCGGTTGATGGGGGCGCTCAGTAAGGTGGGGGTTGTTCTGGATCGTAAGGTGCTTGCAGATATGGCGGTTAATGATCCGGCGGGGTTTGCCCGGGTGGCCGCAATGGCTTTGTAAGGGTATGCCTGGTGGATAATACCCTGAAAGACCAGCTTCTGGAATTGGAAAAACGCGCCAATGATGAAATTGACGCCATTAACGATCCGTCTGATCTTGAGCCGTTCCGGATCAAGTATCTGGGCAAGAAAGGCGCGTTGACATCCCTGATGAAAAGTCTGGGAACCCTCAGCCACGAAGAACGTCCGGAAGCGGGTAAATTTGCAAATCAAATCAAGGTAAATCTTTCCCGTCATTTCCAGGATGTCAAATTATCCCTCGAAGCCGGCAGGGGCGGGGATGTCGCTCCCATGGATGTGACCCTGCCGGGTAGAGAACCCCTTTACGGTCATCTGCATCCCATCACCTTGGTGATTAAAGAGGTGTGTCTCATCTTTTCACGGATGGGGTTTCGGGTGGTCAAAGGTCCCAATGTGGAGTTGGATTATTACAATTTCGAGGCGCTGAACCTACCCAAAGACCATCCGGCCAGGGACATGCAGGATACATTTTATATATCCCAAAATGTGGTTTTGAGAACCCACACCTCTCCCATTCAAGTGCGTGTCATGGAAACCCAAAAGCCCCCTGTCAGCGTCATTGCGCCGGGAAAAGTATATCGACGTGATTCGGATGTTTCCCACACCCCCATGTTCCATCAGGTGGAGGGGCTTCTGGTGGACCGAGATGTCTCTTTTGGTGAATTGAAAGGAACCCTGACCCATTTTATCCATCAGATGTTCGGCAGCGATACCCGTCTCCGTTTCAGGCCCAGTTTCTTTCCTTTTACCGAACCGAGTGCCGAGGTGGATATCAGGTGTGTTATCTGCGGGGGAAAAGGATGCCGAACATGTTCCCATACGGGATGGCTGGAAATACTGGGTTCCGGTATGGTGGACCCTGAAGTATACGGTTTTGTTGATTATGATCCTGATGGTTACAGTGGCTTTGCCTTTGGCATGGGGATTGAGAGAATTGCCATGTTGAAATATGGGATCGATGACATTCAACTTTTCTTCAAGAATGATATGCGGTTTTTGAACCAATTCTAATATTCACAAAAGAGTAATCCATGAAGGTAAGTTTAAACTGGTTGAAAGAACACGTTGATATTTCGCTTTCTCCCGAGGAACTCGGTCATGTTCTGACCATGGCGGGTCTGGAGGTGGAAGGTATCGAAGCGGTGGGTCAAAATCTGGACCATATCCTGGCGGCCAAGATCTTGGAAGTGACGCCCCATCCCAACGCCGATCGTCTGTCCCTCTGTCGGGTCGATACGGGGACCGATATCGTTCAGGTGGTTTGCGGCGCATCCAATGCGACTGAAGGGGTTCTGGCGCCCTTGATTTTGCCGGGCGGAAAACTTTCGGATGGGACGAAAATGAAGGAAGGCCGTATTCGGGGGGAGATTTCAAAAGGCATGCTCCTGGCGGAGGATGAAATGGGCCTGACGGATGATCATGCCGGGATTATGATTCTGCCTGAGAGCACAACCCCCGGAACACCTTTGTCCTCGCTGTTACCCTTTCCCGATTGGGTTTTTGATGTGAGTATTACCCCCAACAGGCCGGATTGCGCCAGTGTTCTGGGTATTGCAAGAGAGATTTCCGCCAACACGGGAAAACCACTGAAAAGTTTTGAACACGGGGTGGATGCTAAGGGACCTATCATTGACGGCCTTACGAGTGTTTCCATCCAGGATCCCGATGGGTGTCCCCGTTACGCGGCAGCGGTTGTGCAGGATGTTTGCCTTAAGCCGGCGCCATTCTGGATGCGCTACAGGCTTTTTCAGTCCGGCGTTCGAAGTATCAGTAACCTGGTGGATGTGAGCAACTACGTGATGCTTGAAATGGGACAACCCCTTCATGCGTTTGATTATGACAGGCTGGGTGAGAATCGAATCGAGGTTCGCAGGGCTGAAAAAGGAGAGGTTTTCACAACACTGGACGGGGTGAAGCGGGATCTGGACCCGGAAACACTGCTTATTTGTGATGGCGAAAAACCCGTTGCACTGGCTGGTATTATGGGCGGTTTAAATTCTGAGATTCATGAAAAAACGAAAAATATTCTAGTGGAAAGTGCCTTTTTTGATCCCATTACCATTCGTCGAGGATCAAAACGGCTGGGATTGTCCACGGAAGCGTCTTATCGGTTCGAAAGAGGCGCCGATATCGGGGGTGTGATATCCTCCCTCAACCGGGCACTCTATTTCATAAACCTGCTGGCCGGCGGCGTAACGGCCAAAGGTATAATGGATAACTATTCCAAACCCTTTACGGCACCCCGTATTTCTTTCCGACCGGAAAAAGCCAACGCCGTATTGGGAACTTCCATTTCGAAAAGTGCCATGAAAGATTACTTTCATGCCCTTGAGATGAAGGTTGTGGAGGATGGGAATCAAGATAACCTATATGTTATACCGCCGACTTTCAGGGTCGATATCAAACGGGAAGTGGATCTGGTGGAAGAGGTGGCAAGACTCCATGGCTTCGACAATATCCCTGTGCTTTCACCGAGGATCACGCCTTCCGAGGGGTCGGAATCGCCCGACCTGTTACTGCGGGATAAGGTCAGGACAATGATGATGGCTTTCGGTTTTTCTGAAATCATCACGTATAGTTTTGTTTCTCCTGATTCTGTAAATGCCCTTGTGGGGGAAACACCGGGGGCCTTGAATGCTTTTACCAGGATTATGAACCCGCTCACAGTGGATCAGTCTGTTTTGCGAACTTCTCTGATTCCCGGGCTTATGGAGACGGCCAGGTACAATATCCTTCATGAAATGGAGGACCTTAAGCTTTTTGAGTGGGGAAAGGTTTTCTTTGACAGGGAAAACGAATTGCAACCGCTTGAAAAAATCTGCTTGGCCGGTATTATCCTGGGTGTGCATACTGAAAAATCCTGGTATAACAAAAAAAGACCTGTTGATTTTTATGACGTTAAAGGAACATTGGCGGTGCTGTTAAAAGGACTGGGACTTGAGGGTTTCCGGTTCAAACAGGAGAAGGACCTCCCGGGATATGATGTGAGCATTTCATCCGGGATTTATTGTGATGATACACGCATTGGCCTGGTTGGTTTTGCCTCTCCTGAGGTGATTGAGGCCTATGAGCTGAAGATGGGCCATGTCTGCCTTTTTGAGCTTGATGTGGCAGCTATGTTGTCGGCGCTACCTGAAAAAAAGACGTTTGTCCCTTTCGGTAAGTTTCCGGCTGTTCATAGAGATCTTTCACTGGTGTTGGATCGTCGGATTGAGTGCGGCGTCATCATGGATATTATCAAGGAAGAAGGGCGCGATCTACTGGAGTCCGTACATGTTTTTGATCTCTACGAGGGAGAAAGGATTGATCAATCAAAAAAGGCCATTTCCTTTAAGATCTCTTTTCGATCAGATCGGGGGACCCTCGATGGGGAAGCGGTAAATGGTTTGTACGAAGCAATGGTGGAAAAAATCGGGCAGAAGACGGGAGGGAAATTGAGGGAGGGCTAAATAAAATGATGGTCCAGATTCCTGAAAACAGAAAATATTTCCGTATTGGAGAAGCGAGTCGTATTGTAGGGGTTGAGCCCTATGTTCTGAGGTATTGGGAAAGCGAGTTTTCGCAAATCAGACCGCAAAGGGCCGATTCCAACCAGAGAACCTACCAGAAACAAGACCTGGAAACTTTGATAGAAATAAAACGGCTGCTTTACGAAGAAAAGATGACCATCGAAGGGGCCAGACTTCGATTCAAAGGAGACAAGCCCGAAAAAACGACCTCCCCAAGCCCCATTATTGAAGAGGCAAAAACAGAATTGCGTCAAATATTAAAAATTTTAGGTTAGTACCTCATCACCAAAAACCCTGTTACAAAAAACAAGGAACTTTTTTGACAGAACTGTAGATCATCATCAAATGCGGCTTTGCAGCGTTTTTGCTATCGGTAGTTTTCCCACATTTTCGGTTACAGCGTAGTCCACCTTGAAAATCAGCTGATGCAAAGTTGGAGTCTTATCCAGGAAATGGTGAGGGCCGAGAGATATCTCAAGACGAGATGCCCAAAGGTTTGGTCGATAGTCCGCAGAATTTTATTGCAGAAGTCTCAATTTCCTCTCCCGAAAAACAATTAAGCTCAGATCATTTTTTTTAAAAAACTTCCCCTGTTATCATACCTCATGTCACAACGAAGCCACTGGTAAGAAGCCCAGTTTCCATTGATTTTTAGATGAGTTAGGTATAAACAGCAGTCATCAGCATTCCCAAACCGGATTCCTTCTTTCAACCCGAAAGGAAAGAGGTTTTATAGCCCATTTTGTACTCAGAAATGTCAGAAAAAAAATACAACATGTCCTTTACCACAGGCGGACTGTTTTATAATGAGTCCTTAAAAGCCGCGGCGGTGTATTTATCCTACATTCCGCACCTTTCGAGTAACATTTTTTGAATTAAAAACGCATCGAAAGCATTTGGAAGCGTTTTAATGAAAAAGAACATTGTGGCAGTTGTTTCACCCTTTTTTTTTAGGTCATGTGTTATCAAAATAGACTCATGCTGAGTTTAGGGTCTTTTCAAGGGGGAACAACGCTAACAGTCTGTAATTCCGGCAGTATTCACTATGAATTGTTCAG
>JAGHDR010000134.1 GCA_021159825.1 Deltaproteobacteria bacterium
ACATTGGCGCATTCCGCTGATCCGTGATACCGGCACGGAAAGCCGTGTCGGCAGCGACCAACAGGAAGTGTCCCGGCGGCACCATGACCCGGCGTCTTAAATCCCTCGGCCATCGCCATCGAACCACTCGGGATTCCTCACCTTGTGGATTCATTTCAGCGCAAAACGCCACCGGGTCTTTTGACAATCGAGACACCATCTCACCCGGGTCAGCGGATTCAAAATCGCCCAACCCATGATAATAACACCATATATCAAGGGCCTTGGCGCGCAATTGCTGGAGTTTAATCCGTTCAGGAAGTAAGTGGGTCCGGTCCGGCGGCATGCGAAGCAGCACCTCATCACCGGGATCGGCTGTCAGGCAGAGAACCTGGCCCGGCATCAACAAAACCCTGAAATAGCCTTCCGCCCGGTCAAGGGTCACTTTTTCACCGCTGAGTAAATCCGTTAACACGTCATCTTCCAAGTGGGGCGCTACCCTATCATCCCAGCACACAACCGCTTCTTTATCTTCATTTAAGTTTGCCGTCACCAGAAGCCATTTTCCAGTCGGCATGTGGCGCCGCAGCATGACCCCATAATTTCCCGTGCCGCACTGTATCATTTTTAAATCCACCCGGTCATGAAATGCCGGATGGTGTTTGAGGATCGCATTGATTCGCTGTATGTTCTCTACCTGGTTGCGATCCGCCCCCCAGTTCAGTGACGGGGCCCCGTGAACGTTGATTTTTTCCGTGGCATACCACTCCACCCCATTGGCAAAACCAAAGGCGCCGTTGGGGGAAAAAAGGGCGCAAAGAGCCGTTCGCATGCGTGCCCATGTTTCGGACCTGGCTGCCAGTCGAAGATTGTCATGGGTTTCGGAAAAATGAACCGTCAGGCCATCCGTCTTTGAAATTTCCATGGCCTCCGGAAGATACGTTTCGATCTGGTCCCGGGTGGTATTCTGAAACAGTTCCGAATAAGCCCAGTTGAAGTTCCCTTTGCTTAAAAGATCTCGGGTCACGGATATCTTTCCACCGAGGCCTTCGTTCAAAAAAACGGTATCCGGATACTGTTCCCTGACAGACGCAATGATATACTGCCAGGCACGCACCGGAATCATATAGCCGGCGTCGCAGCGAAACCCATCCACCCCTCGGGAACACCAGGTGATAAAGACCTCCGCCATATATTGCCAGAGGTCTTTTTGGGTGTAATCCAGTTTGGTGAGGTCTTCCCATTTCACCCCCCACGCCCCGGGCACCTGAATGACGCCCTCTTGATCCCGAACCAGCCACGAGGGGTGTTTTTCATGAAGCCTTGCCGCCCATCCCGTATGATTGATGGCAATGTCGATCAACAGCTTTGCATTTCGCGCATGGACGGCATCTACCAGTTCAATAAACTGTTCTAAAGGCGTGGCTTTGGGATCGAATTGGGCCAGGGCCGGGTCAACGGATAAAAACCCCAGTGCCGCGTAGGGACTGCCGAACCGGCCCATCCGTCCGTAGGTGGTGGGCGTGGGGTGGACCGGTAGCAATTGAATAATCCGGCATCCCAGATTTGAAATAATAAAATCCAGCTTTTCGATAAAATCCCTGAAGGTACCGGAGGGGGGTATGACCGTATAGCCTGCTTTGTTCAACACGTTGATCCCGTCCGCCATAACAGGTGTCGGTTCTGCGCGGCCGGCGATATTGGGACCAAACTGCCTTACAAAAGCATTATAGATAGTATTTGCGCAGCACGTGTCGCTAGGTTCCACGTTGATAACAACATTTTGACCGTCCGGCCAGGTGGGCGTGGGTTCATCTTCTTTCAAAAAATAACATTTGGCTTCAAAATGCCCCACCTCGCAGAGGGGAATATGGATCCGAAAAAGTGTTGCTGAAACCCTTTTCATGGGGATGTCAAACCAATCCCTCTGCAAACGGGGCTCACCACGGCAAACCTCATGAATGATCTCATGCCGTGCGACTGCTGCGTGGCCCAGATTAGTGCGAATCCATGCGTTGCCTTTCAGGCCTTTCGGCAAAGAAAGGCTGAAAACCAGCGTATCTCCCCTGAACCGCAGGTGATGTGCCCCCGGCACCGGATCCTGGATCAGTTTATCGCTCATGGATGATTTTCCCGAACTCCCCTGAATTGCTGTTTTATGATATCAGCGAAAACACTGCGGTAAAATAGGAATTCCGTCAAGGAAAAAAGGGGCTTTCACCCGTTTGAAACGGTAAGCACCCCCTTTAATAACTCGCGGTAAGCAACATTAATCTCCAAATCCTTTTGGGTCATAAGCCCTTCAAAATCCCCCGTGTCCCCGGCAATCACCATCTTCCTATCCGCGGGAATCCGCCCCAGAAAGGGGACCTCCATCTCCCGGGCCATTTTCTCTCCGCCACCCCGGCCGAAAAGCGGCACCTGCCCGCCACAGTGGGGGCAAAGCTGTCCGCTCATATTTTCTACCACGCCCAATATCTTCATATTGACCTGACGGCAAAAATTAATGGACTTTCGCACATCCGCCAGGCTGATCTCCTGGGGTGTAGTGACAATCAAAGCTTCCGCATCGGGTATGGTCTGAGCGACGGTAAGGGGTTCATCCCCGGTTCCCGGGGGCGAATCCACCACCAGAAAATCCAGGTCGCCCCACTCAATATCGGATACAAACTGGCGAATAGCGCTGATTTTCATGGGTCCCCGCCAGATGACCGCCATGTCCTTTTCCCCCATCATCATGGCAAGGGTTACGATGCTTAAATACTCCGAAAAAGCGTACGGCTTTACAACCCCCTCCTCGCTCATATCGAAACCACTCTGCACATTCATGAGTTTTGCGATGCTGGGGCCATGCAGATCCACATCCAGCAATCCCACTTTTTTCCTTTTTTTACTTAACAGGAGGGCCAAATAGCCGGCAACCGTACTCTTTCCAACCCCCCCTTTTCCACTCATTACAAGGATTTTCCGACCCATATGGGTCAGGCGATCCCCAATCATTTTATCCTGCAGCTTGCGCTCAAAGTCGCCGGGTGTCATATTCTCTTGCAGTGTTTCCAAAATGTTTTTCCTTTTAGGAAACTGGAAGGAAATAATATACGCATATTGTGCAGAACTTTTGTTCGTCTTTAAGGCGTAATGACAGGTGCATAGTAAACTATGTGCCTGTTATCACAACGTAGAAAACGGGCAAAAGGGCAAGCAGGATGCGTAGATTATTTTTTGGAAGTTCCCTAGGCCCTGGCCAAAAATGTTTTACATTTGTTTACGGCTAAAAAAAAGGTAATAGTTCACACCCCTGACAACTGTCCCCTGCACCCTCTGTGAACGGTTACAAAAAAAAGAGACACCCCCCAACTGTGAATGGAAGTATCTCTTTTAGGGTGTTAATCCAGCGTTTCTTACAATTCAAGCCATGAGTCCGAATAGAGGGACTGGCCCATAATCACCCTGGTCGTTTTAACATAATCCTGCAATTCTTTTGACAATTCGCCCATATCAATGGCTTCCTCATCCATCACCTTATGAATCACTTCCACCACATCCGGTCTTTTTCCCCGGGCAATGGCAGTCAACTGATCATCATAAGCATCGGAAATCACGGAATACATCCCTTTGCGCTCCAGCATCACCATGAAGGTTTGATTCAAGATAGGACGCAGATTGTCAGGGGGACCATTGGAAATATTGGAAAGACCACAGGTGGATTTCACGCCGGGGAACATCTCTCCCACCATCTCCTGATAAGCCATGAGACTCAAAGCCTGCGGCTGTTGAATATTGACGGGGGTCACGATGCCATCCACAAAAATATCTTCGTTGGGAACTCCCGCTTCATTGGCCGCATACAGTAACTCAGCCGACAGAGCCATACGCTCATTATCATCCCGGGGAAGACCATCCGGCCCCCACATGAGCGCAACCATATTCGCTTTATATTTAACTGCAAGCGGAATCATTTTTTCATAGCGTTCGGGCCTACACATGATGGAGTTAATAATGGCCTTACCCTTATGCGCCGCCAGCCCCGCCTCCATGGCCTCGATATTGGATGTATCGAGAGCAAGGGGAGTTTCGTCTCCAATAGCGTCCTGAACCGTCCTGACCACAAATTCCATCAGCTCCGGCCCGCCTTTCCTGGCGGGCCCCAGGTTAATGTCAATCCAGTCCATCCCCTTTTCCTTCTGGCGTTTGGCCTCTTCGACAATGGGACCCGGATCCTTTTCCTTAAACGCCTTGCCGATCACCGTGCTGATCACATTTAAATTTTCACCAATCAATAACATAGGCACTCTCCCCTTTTCCAGTTGGTAACAATGGTTGTTTTTACTGCATATCCTTCAGAAACTTGGGTATGAGAGAAGCGTCCCTGGGTCCGATCATGATATCCCAATCGGGAAGGTCCTCTTCCATTTCCCCGCTGATGGCTGCCGCGTAGCCCGGAATAACAATCTTTTTGTGAGCAACCTTATCGGCGATACCGCACTTCTTAACAAACATGGCCACAGCATCACCGGAAAACTTTCCGGCCGCCCAAGCGGTCATCACGGACAAGCCTTCCGTATCCATGATCAACAGCCAACTGGGTATCCGGCTTCCCTCGACCTCGCCGCTGACAATAAAGTATGTCAGAGAAAAATTCGTGGTAATTAGTACCGGAGAGTTTTCATCCGGTGAACCGATTTCATAAATGCCCTCGGTCACAGTCATGGGTCGTTGCGGATCAGTGTAAATATTAAGACGCTCGATCAGCAACGGGAAGATGCTTTCACTTTCAAAATCGGAAAGCACCACAATACCCGCGTATTTGACGATCAACATAGAAGCAATAAGCGTTTCCACAGCCAGGTTGTCCGCCATTTCACAGGGAAACGTGATGGTGGGAAACCCCAACGATTTGTTGGCGGTCTTAAGCGGCGCCCGTCGAATGACCACCTGATCCCGTAACAGCGCTTTCATTTCCCGGGCGCCTGAATCGAGCACCAGATCTTTCAAGCCCATACCCGTCAATTTATCACTGAGGGCAATGAGGTCGTCCATGTTGTCCGCTTTAACCGCCAGGGGAAGTCCACTTTCCTTGGCCAGGTTCCCCATGTCTTCGACATTGTCGTTGGTAGCTGCATAAATCAGCGGTTTCTTGAACGCGCAATCAACAAGAGCCGCTTTGATTACATCCACCTTTTCGCTCATGAGCACCAGACCGAACTCCGATTCTTCAGCGATCTTTTTGGCGGTAGCGGCAAAGGCGGCTGCATCGCCATTAACGTCTTTCAATGCCACCAGTTCGGGCCGCAAGTTCACCCCAACCCTCTCATACTGAAGCGCGTTCCAGGTTTTCAGTTTCGTATCCAGGGCACCCGCATCCACATCGGAAGCCACCAGAGCCGCCAGAGGGGTGGGGTTGTAAAAGGTTTTCTCATGCCTGAACATGACCGTTTCGCCGCCCACCTTGAAGGCTCTGGCGCCTGCGCCGATTGCCACGGGCCGGATCGGCGGGGCCGAGGCCTCCGCCAACTGCTCCCTGGCTTCATCGGAAACATAGGGGCAGGCATCCAATTCGGCCTTGCCGGCGGCAAGATTCATGGCAAACGCCAAACATGTGGGCACCCCACACTCACCGCAATTGGTTTTGGGGAGCATTTTAAATATTTGAATTCCAGTTAATCCCATAGTAAACTCCTAACTCAGAATATAATGAAGCCAAGACACGGCATTACCAGCCCCCGCACCTCGACTCATTTTTCCACCCTACCCCACAATTGGGTCCATCTTGAGGGCCGGATGGTCCTTTTCCTTGAGAAATGCCAGAACCGTTTCCTCATCCGTTCCCACAGTCTCATCGGCAATCCGATCAATGAGGTCAGGCACACCCAGTTCTTCACCGCGGCTAATCAAACGATCCTTGAGTTCTTCCTTCAACATTTTGGGCATCCATACCATACGAAGGAGACCGCCGTCGCCGGAGAGAAACTTCCGCTGTGTAATATTGAATTTTCCGTGACCCACAAATCCGGGAGAAGAAAGG
Organism: Deltaproteobacteria bacterium; assembly: GCA_021159825.1. Lineage (GTDB taxonomy): Bacteria > Desulfobacterota > DSM-4660 > Desulfatiglandales > Desulfatiglandaceae > NaphS2. The sequence continues at coordinate 6,005 of JAGHDR010000134.1, forward strand.
CCACCGCCCATAACGCCCGCAAGGGTGGTGAACTTCATGCCGCATGGGGTCTCCCCCGAGTAGTCGCGGCTCACGGTCATAACACCGTTACAACCGGGCAGCACCGCCGCGATGGCTTCACAGCAACCGCAGGTGGTCATGGGATCATGAACAATGGAATAAAAATTGTAATGATCAATGGTCTGCCGGGACGCTTTAAAAATAAAATCATTGACACCCTTAAACTGGCCCAGAACCGGATCAAGCACCTCGCCCTTTTCCACGGGCTGATTGGGGCCAGTGGGATTGATCTCATAGGAAGCCTTGCAATCCATCCAGTTATACGCGCCGCAAAGGCCGGTTCGCTCGGGACTGATCATGCAAACGTGGCTGGGCGCAAAGGACTGGCACAGGGTACAGGAATAGAAAATTTCTTCAGCTTCGTCGGTCATGTTCTCAACCCGCTCATCCCTCGTCTTGTACTCGGCCCTGGCCTGTTTGGTGAGTTTGTCCACATCTTCTTTTTTGGTGTACAGGGTTACCTGAACCTTGTCCAGAATACTGCCGAAATCCTGGTGCATTTTCGCGTGCAGGATCACACCGAGATCCTTAAGGGTAAACCCTTTATCAATGGCCGTATCACTGACTCTGATCCAGGAGATGTCCCGCTGACCGATATGCATGATATACTGAGCGTAATTGATGAGATGGTGAACCTGACGTTCCAGAATGGGCTCGAAATCGGTCTGCATTTCCCTTCCCGCCACCTGCATAAAAATACCCAAGGGGAGCCGATCGCCTTTTTTGATATCCCCCATATCGGGGCCAATCACGTCCACCTTGCCGTCTTCGATCTCGTTCATCTCCGCCATTTTGCACAGCTCGGTGCATTGGGTCTTGCCGCCGCCCATCTCCATGTAGAGATCATCTTTACGGACGCGCTCACCCTCGAATGCCGGACCATACGAAAGCGGAATCTTTATTTCGGACACGGTTACTTTGAGTCCGCGAACCTCAATGGATTTCTGACAGATTTGATCATGAGGTATATTCGGCACAACATGCTCATAAGTACATATGCCGGATGGAAGAACAGCCGGAATATCCGTATCTCCAATTACAGGAAATCCCCAATTCAAGACACCACCTGCAACGGCTCCCCACTCGGTACCCACATCACCTAATGCATTTGCAAAGGCAAAAACACGCTCCTTGTTGTAGAGAAGGATTTTCTTGTAATCACCCGGTTCAATACCGCCAAAAGTCATGGCAACCCTGTTCGCAAATCCGGCGGCGAAGGACGCGGCGGAAATGTCAGGGCCAAAAGGCACCAGCCTTGTGTTCCATCCGAGCTGAACTCCGGCCTTAATCAATTGTTCCGTAACAGTAGTGCCGTTATGATTTGCTGCAAACCAGGTATAAAGGCTTTTCTTCTGATAATCCTCCACAATCATCTTGGCGATTTCAGGAGTAGGCGCAGAACCCAGGACGACAGCAAAACCGGGGGCCGAGCCATCCACAAACTCAACGCCTCTTTTTCTCAAGATAACATCATCCGCCGCACCAAGCCATATCTTCCCGGCATCAATATCGATATCTTCCGCCGATGCCAGATAAAAATCAGGTTTATTTAGATAGTTAAGCGCCTCTTTTATCTCGAGTGCCAGGATGGCCCCCATTCCCGCGTCCAGAAGAGGTCCGAGATATGGCAAATGGTTCTTGGTTTTGACATGAGGCGGTAGAAGGCCTCTGGCAATATCCAGAGGTTCTTGAATATCCTCCAGTGTTTCAACTTTTATTCCGAGAAGTGAATAAATAATAGGAAGATAATAAGCGGTGTTGGGAAATCCCACTTTCGTAGATGCGCCATAAGTCTCCAACGCAGTCTTATATTCTCCCTCAACCTTAGATACAATATTATAACCTCCTTGAATTACCGCAAATGCTATTAACTTGGACATATCATCCCTCCTTCGTTGAGGATTTATTTATATTCATTAAACCATAAAACATTTTTGTACTTATCGGCAGCTTAAAGACTCTGGCGGGCTGCCATATCCACCATCACCCTTTCCCTGGCCTTATCAATGCCAAGTTCTTTTCGCTTCTTGTCGATATGGGCGATCATCTTGTGGGCATGTTTGATAGGATCAGGTTCAAAATCCCACATGCCACCATATATTTCCTCGAAATCTTTGGTTAGATAATCGTGGAATACCGGAGCGCCGCTTGTGGGAAACGTAACACCAACCACCGTATACACGCCTGATACCACAAAATAATGGCCGATACTTATAGCCTTTTCACTCATCCATTCCGGAGCGCTTCCCGCTCCAGGCCATTCACTGATATCGTTGCCAAGGCCACCCGCCTTCACCACTTCGGTGGCAGCCAGCAGAATACGGCTGTTGTCAACACAGGACCCCAAGTGCAGAACAGGCGGAATGCCCACCGTCTCGCAGACTTCGGCCAAACCGGGTCCACAAAAGGAAGCAGCGGATTCGGGCGTCAGCAGACCCTCCATGGCGCAGGCGATGGCATTGCACCCGGTGGTTAGAACAAGAACGTCGTTCTTGATCAGCTCCTTGACAACAAGCAAATGACCTTCATTATGCCTGGTCCTGGCATTGTTACAACCAACGACACCCGCAACACCTCTGACCCTGCCGTTAATAATATTAGAATTTAAGGTGTAGAAACTTCCCCGGAAAGAACCACCGAGATGATATTCAGTGGATTCAACGCCAAAACCGGCCACAACAGGCGCTTTATGCTGCGGAATCATGACTCCGGCCTTGCGGTTTTGAAAGTTGTCGATGGCTATCTTGACAATCCGCTCGGCATCTTCAAGGGCATGATGTTCATCAAACTCGATATGAATCACACTTTCCTGTTCTATTTTAGCAATGGGATGGGTTGTGATTATTTTCGTATGAAAACACTCTGCAACATTTGCAATATTTTGCATAATACACTGGATGTCCACCACCATTGCATCGCAGGCGCCGGTAATAATAGCCAGCTCCTGTTGCAGGAAGTTCCCGGCTATGGGAACCCCGTGACGTTGAAGCATTTCGTTGGCCGTGCAGCAAATCCCTGAGAGTTGAATGCCCTTTGCCCCTTTTTTCTTGGCATACTCAATCATCTCCGCTTTCTCTGCCACGGCTATAATCATTTCAGATAAAATCGGTTCATGTCCATGAATAATGATATTGACATGATCCTCTTTCATAACACCGAGGTTTGCCTCTGACTGAATGGGGTACGGCGTTCCAAAAAGGATATCCTGAATATCCGTCGCAAGCATTGAACCGCCCCAGCCATCGGCTATGGCCGCTCTGCTTCCCTGCTTCATGAGATTCTTATAATCCATGTCAACGCCTATATGAGTGCGGTGCATGATCTCAACAATTTCTCTATCTATGTTTCTTGGAATAACACCTTGATTTTTCCAGAGTTCATAGCGAGCTTTAGGAGCCTTCTTCACATATAAAAGCTCTCCCTCGGACTTTCCCCACTCGGCCAAGGCTGTTTCTGCAGTCTCAAGGGTGATTTCGTCCATATCCCTATCAACTTCTTCACCATCCACTTCCACTGTAGTGGCAACCCCAAGGTCTTTGGCAACAGCAAGAAGTTTATCCTCATCCTTAATACTGTCAGCGTCTGTCTCTTTTCTTGCCACGGATAGAAACACCTCCGCAACGCCTCTTCCATGATCCGAATGGGCGGCAGCACCACCGGCGATCATCCGGATGAAGTTTCGAGCGGCGATGGTGTTGGCCGTGGCCCCACACAAACCTTTTCTTTCATCTTTGCCTTCAATTCCCCCCTTGGGAAGGGGCAAACGGCACGGTCCCATGGAACAGTTTTTACAGCAAGTCCCCTGAACTCCGATATTACAGGGTTTCATGCTGAGCGCTCTATCAAAAATAGTTTCTACGCCCAACTCCGTTGCTCTTGCTATCATCTCCTGTGATGCAACGTCTATCGAGGCTGCTACCGGATCAACCACTTTTTTCTTCTTTTCCAACTTGGCTACCTTCGGTTTTTCTTCCGCCATCAGAGGTTCCTCCTCATATTATTTTTACTGAATGGTTAATAAACACAAGTTAACTAA
>JAGHDR010000138.1 GCA_021159825.1 Deltaproteobacteria bacterium
CTGTGCGCACTGAACCGCTTCGAGCCGCTCTATCAACTGATCAAACAGGTATTCCCGGATGCGTCCATAGAAAGACCCTGCGTCGAGATTTTTCATATACTGAAAGCTGAGCAAAATGGGGATATAGGCTGGATCATTTGCCAGGTGTTTGCAAACCCCTTCAAAGAATGTGGTCTTTCCGCTCTGTCTCGGGGCGAATATGGAGAAGTAACGGCCGAGATCAACCATTGATTTGATATCCTGCCCCTTCGTGTTGGACACATTTTCCATCTCAACATGATAAGCGCTGCCGGGGTCGACTATGCCGGCGTCTTCAAAAAACCGTTTTGGTTTTTTATACCTGGTCATCAACAGCCTCCGATATCTATCTTCAATCCCCATTCGGGCTTGTCATACCCCTGTCAAAAAGATTCCTGCATTTATGGGCTGGTTTTCCGTTGAATGTTTGTATGCCGATGGGGAGGTTCCTCACTCTCGGAACTCACTCAAAACGACGGTTTGACCACGAACTATACGGATAGATTGCATGATGCTTTGAAAAAGTACCGAAATACAACTCGAACATCAAGAGAAAAGAAACCGCAACATCGGGTCAGGGTAACAGCGTGGCGGCCGGACCAAACTATGTCGGGGTTTCTCCAATTCCGGCATCGCTTAGCAAAAAGGGCCGGGGCCGTTTTGTTAAGGGATTGTGCTCAAAATAGGGCATCCTTCATTAAAAAATCAGTTTCACCCCTGCCATCATTTCAGCCTGCCACTTTTTCTCCCGTATAACCGTAAGGACATCAAACCGCCTCGTAGACAGTGCCTCTTTTTTCTCTGATCTCGAAAGCGTTGCGGCTGTGTTGGTTCCTATGGAAACTCCCTGGAAAGATCGGCTGTTATGCTGCGAATAATGGTGCTTTTTTACATGCTTGAGGTTAATTTTTTTCCTAGCATGCCATAAATCATAATGATTTTGCATGATTAACCAGCTCTCGGGACTGCGGCCCAGCGACTTCGATAAGCGTAGGGCCATTCCAGGTGAAATATTGCTTTCACCATTTAACAGGCGATTAAAAGTTGATGGCGACACACCTTCCTCAGGCTTTCCATGAAACCGCCATCTCAAGCGGATTTTCTAAGAACTGCGGTACGTCCAAAAAAGATCTTGCAACTTTCCTCCAAAACCAGTCCCGATGTTTCAATCTGAGCGATGCACTTATCAAACTCCTTTTTTGAAACATGGAAAGGCGGCTCAACCATCATGAATCGGCCATCCACCGATAGGCTCTCCGTCACCTGATCCATAAGCCGATCCGGATCAGGCACCTCGTGAACCATATAAAAAGCCAGAATAAATTGGGCCTTTACATGCAGGTTCAAATCGTTTTTAAGCGCAAGATGCGGCTCAATCCTGTTTTCAATCCCCCTCTTTTTCGCCCTTTTCATCACAACATCCAGCATCTTCTGCTGGATATCCAACGCCACCACCTTTCCGGAGCTCCCCACCAGACGGGCCAGCCCCATGCTGTTAAACCCCAAGCCGCATCCCAGATCCACCACCGTCATGTCCGGTCTAACGTATTTCCCGAAAAGTTTTTCAGGATTGTGAACCAGCAGTCTCAATCGATGGTCAAAGGTATACGCCAACCACCAGGGACAAACATGAACATCCATATTACTGAATCTCCCCCTACGAACTTTAAAAGATCATGCTCGAAACTTCATTGTTTTTTACAACATTTTTCTGGAATTATCAAACAATATAACCTTTGAAATCCCAGCTCGGTGACACTGTCCAATTGAGAATTGACAATGAAAATAGAAAAACCTAAGATTGCCGCAACGTTTAATGCGGATGATTTTAACCCGAGGATTATCAGTCCTGTGAACACTGCTTTTGAAATCTACAAACACATTATCCCGGACTTCTCTCTTTTTCAGGAAAGCCTGACAAAACCTTTTCCCGTTCATCTGCGAATGAATCGCCTCTTGGCGCAGCCTTCGAAAGTGGTTTCCGCCCTGAGGAAAAAGGGCATTGTGATGACGCGGGTCTGCCGGGAACACGATACCCTTTATGTTGCCGAGGATCTCCCCTATCCCGGAAATCTGTTGGAATATTTCCTGGGGCATATTCACCCGCAGGCCATGACATCAGCGCTCGCGGCCATGGCGCTACAACCCCAAAAACATGCCCTTGTCCTTGACATGTGTGCGGCGCCGGGTGGAAAAAGCGCTCACCTGGCGGACTTGATGGAAAACACGGGGTTCATGGTCTGTAACGATCTCTACGCGAATCGTCAAGTATCTCTGGGGCATACCCTTTCCAGGCTGGGGGTGCAAAATTCGGTGGTGACCGGGTATCAGGCACAGGAATTCCCGTTGCGCCAACCGTTTGATTATATTCTGGCGGATGTTCCGTGCTCCTGCGAAGGCAGATTCAGAGAAACATCGGAAATCACCCAATATCGGGAAACCAGAAGAAAAGCGCAGCTCCCTGATATTCAGAAAAAGATAATCTTACGCGGATTTGATCTTCTGAAAGATAATGGAGAAATGCTGTACGCTACCTGCACCTACAACCCGGCGGAAAATGAATCGGTGGTCAATTTCCTGTTAAACGAAAGAGATGCGGATCTCTTGCCCATTCATCTGGGAATCGTTTTTGAACCGGGATTAACGGAATGGAACAATGAAAAATACGACAAACGCCTTACAGGAGCAGCCCGGCTTTACCCCCACCATGTCAATTCGGTGGGCTTCTTCATGGCCAGAATTGGCCGGAAATGACAGCAGGCGGGCAGTTTTAACCTATCTGCTGGAACGGTTCGGGATCCCGTCGGCGATCCTTGACGAATACTATCTCTTTGAAAGAAAGAAGGGATGGTTTATACTGGGCAAATCCGAGCAGGTGAAGAATGGGGCACACCTCAAGGTTTCGAAAGTCGGGCTCAGGGCGTTTCGAAAGGTCGGTCAGTTTATAAAACCCACAACCCGTTTCATCCAGGCTTTCGGCCGCTTTGCCACGAAGAATATCTTCCAAATGGACATGACACAATTTAAAACATTGGTCCTGACAGGCGAAATTCCCGTTGATCCGGTGCTGGAGAAAGGGTATGTCATCCTCACACTGGCGGATGATCGCATCCTGGGTCTCGGCTTTTATATCCATGGCGCCATCCGTTCCCAACTTCCCAGAAAAGAAATTAGAGAAAGCATGTTGGAATCATTTTAAACTTAGGAGAATAATTTATGCTAACAAAAAAGCAGATGGATATGTACGCCGATGTTCTGCTGTGGGGACTCAAAAAAGCCCGAACCGAAACCTTTAAAAAAGGGGACGTGGTCATGGTACAGTTTGATCTCCCAGCGGTGGAACTGGCCGAGTTTCTTCATGGAAAGCTCCTGGACATGGGGGTTCATGTGGTGATGCGTTCGGGTAAAACAACGATCATGGAGCATGATTTTTATGAAAAATCAGATGAAAAACAACTGGTTTTCAGGGGATCGTGGGACGAGGAACTCTTTAAGAACCTCAACGGCAGGATCTTTCTCCATGGCCCCACGTCCTTAACACACCTGGCCGATATCGACCCCCGGCGAATCGGCAAGGTGGCCGTGGCCATGAAGCCTCTAAGGGACATCATGCGAAAGCGTGAGGAGCAGGGAAAGCTGGGGTGGACCCTCTGCGTGGTTCCCACCGACGAATTGGCCCGGCAAGCCAAATTGACCCTTGAACAATACACAGAGCAGATCATCAAAGCCTGCTATCTGGATCAACCAGACCCGGTCAAGGCCGGGGAGACCGTTTACAACGACGCCCTGGATATCAAAAAATGGATGAACGACATGGATGTTCAATATTACCATGTGGCATCCGACAACATCGATCTTAAAATCACGCCGGGGGATCAACGGAAATGGATCGGTATCTCCGGGCATAACATCCCCAGCTTTGAACTCTTCATCTCCCCCGACTGGCACGGCACACAGGGAACTTACTATGCCAACCAGCCTTCTTTCAGGAGCGGGAACTATGTGGAAGGGGTGAACCTGACGTTCCATGAGGGCGTGGTAACCGAAATCACAGCCGAGAAAGGGGAATCCTTCACCGAGAAGCAATTGAACATGGATGAAGGGGCCCGGCGCGTGGGCGAGTTTTCTCTGACGGATAAGCGGTTCTCGAAAATCGACCGGTTCATGGCCAGTACCCTCTATGATGAAAACTTCGGCGGAAACAGCGGCAACTGTTACCTGGCCGTGGGCGCTTCATACTCGGACACCTATGACGGCGATCCGTCCACCCTCACGGAAGAAGCAAAAGAACGTCTGGGATTCAACGATCCCGCCCTTCATTGGGACCTGGTGAATACCGAGCCCAAAACCGTCACCGCCCATTTAAAATCCGGGAAAAGCATTGTGGTCTACGAAGACGGCATGTTTAAATGTTGAGGGAAACCTTCGGTTGTCAGTTGTCAGAAGAAAGAGATCTATGCTGGAACAAACCTTTATTCACATAGCGGGGATCGGCCCGAAAACGGAACAGAAACTCTGGGACCGGGAAATTCACAGATGGCAGGATTTTTTGCAACATAAAAAACCTGTTTTATCCCCGACAAAAGACCGTTCGATCCGTCGGGATCTGGAAGCTTCCCTGGCGCACCGGGACGATATCGGTTTTTTTAATGACAGACTGCCGGCAGGGGAAAAGTGGCGTCTTTTTGATAAATTCAAACATCGTGCCGTTTACCTGGACATTGAAACCAGTGGCTATGACCCATGGAACAACGACATCACCGTCATCGGACTTTACGACGGCACCCAGGTCCAGACCTTCGTGAACGGAAAAAATCTCGACGCATTTGAAGTAGCAGTGGCTGACTATGATCTCGTGATTACATTTAACGGCGCCTGCTTTGACCTCCCCTTTATCCAGCGCAGTGTTCCGGGGATTTCACTGCCAAAGGGGCATATCGACCTTCGATTTGTACTGAAAAAACTGGGTCATGAGGGGGGGCTCAAGAAAATTGAACGGAATCTCAGCATCGCCCGAAGCGATGAAATTGACGGGGTGGACGGACTTGAAGCGGTCCGGCTCTGGCACAGATACCGGAAGGGGGATGAGAAAGCGCTGAAAACCCTTATCAGCTATAACAATGCGGACATTGTGAACCTGGAACCTTTGATGGAGCTGGCGTATGATAAGATGAAATCAAGGGTTTTTGCTAAAGAGCAAATATGAAAGGGATCAAACAAATCGGGATCGAAACATTAAGGTATACGTTCCCATTTCGGGAAATTCAGCTTAACCCCGCCTTCTTCAGAGCATCCATAAACC
>JAGHDR010000125.1 GCA_021159825.1 Deltaproteobacteria bacterium
AATTGGAGCGATTCAGCACAATCGGCACTGGAAACACGATTAAAAAAACTATTACCTAAGGTGAAATACCCTGTATACGAGTTAGAACTTCCTGAAAGACTGCCTTTTAATGTTGAGAAGGAACGTTTTGGTTATCAACTCCAGTTTTTTGTCCGCATGCTTTTTTCTTCTCTGGTCGATGCAGACTATCTGGATACTGAGGATTTCTTAAGTAAAGAGAAGGCTGTATGGCGTTCAAAATACCCTGTACTGGCAAATCTTTATGAGCATTTTTGGAGCAGCTTCAATATTTTACGAAAAAGTGCTGACTCTTCGACTATTGTAAATCATCAAAGGGAATTAGTTTTACGGGATTGTCTGGAACGGGCGGTGCTGGACCCGGGCTTGTTTTCTCTTACGGTTCCAACGGGCGGGGGCAAGACGCTGGCATCGTTGGCATTTGCGTTGGAGCACGCAAAAAGGAACAGCAAGCGGCGGATTATCTATGTGATCCCGTTTACGAGTATCATTGAGCAAAATGCGAAGGTCTTTCGCGATATGCTTGGAGATGATGCCGTACTGGAACATCATTGTAATTTCATTTCCGATGACTTGGACTGGAAAACCCGCCTTGCTTCCGAAAATTGGGATGTGCCGATTGTGGTGACGACGAATGTTCAGTTTTTCAATTCGTTTTACGCCAATAAGCCATCAAAATGCCGCAAGCTGCATAATGTTGCGGATAGCATTGTGATTTTTGACGAGGTACAGGCAATTCCTGTCGGGAAGTTGAAACCCTGTCTTGAGGTAATAAAGGAGTTGACATTAAACTATGGGGTGACATCCGTCCTGTGCACAGCAACGCAACCATCAATTGAGTTTTCTGAACAGTTCAAGTCGGGGCTTAAGAATGTGAAGGAAATTATTCAGGATGTTCCGACTCTGTTTGATGCACTGAAGAGGACGGAAGAACGCTTCATTGGTAAACTGAATGAATTAGATGTAACTGAACGGCTTTCAGAGATGGATCAGGTGCTGTGCATTGTGAATACACGCCTGCAGGCGTTAAATATTTTTGAAGCGTTGCCGAAGTCCGATGCAAATATTCACTTGAGTGCACTAATGCATCCGGTGCATCGTACTGAAAAACTGGATGAGGTTAGGCGACGGCTTAAAAACGGTTTATCTTGTCGTGTGGTTAGTACGCAATTGATCGAGGCGGGGGTTGATGTGGATTTCCCTTGTGTTTTCAGGGAGGTTTCGGGAATCGACAGCATTGCGCAGGCTGCGGGGCGTTGTAATCGGAATGGACTGAGCAAGATACCGCAAAAGGTTTTTGTGTTTGAGTTCCCTGAAGACTCCTCCTGTTCTTTTTTTCGGCAAGCGGCACAGTCAGCAAGTAAACTGTTCGATCAATATTCCGGAAACCTGACTACACCAGAATGTGTGAAAAAGTATTTTTCTGATTATTTCTGGAAAAATGAGCAACGGATGGATTCGGACGGGGTTGTTGGAACTTGTATGAAGGGACAGTCGGGGAATATTCAGTTTAAAGATATTGCTGAATTTAAGATGATTAGGTCAGCAACAATACCCATTGTTATTGCGTTAGATGAACCTGCGCAAAAGCTGGTTCATTCATTGGCATTTACCGAACACAAGGGCAGAATCCTTCGTCGGCTCCAACAATTCACTGTTCAGATTTATTCGTATCAGTATGATGAAATCAGGCGTTGGCTTGAAAACCCTGAACCGGGTGTTTTTGTTTTGAGTTCGAAGGAGTTGTATTCAGATCAAACTGGACTTAAATGCAAACCGCCGGAAGGGCAGGCTTTTTTTGGATAAGAAAGAGGAGAATCGGAAATGAGTTATGGAATAAAGATAAGAGTGTGGGGTGACTATGCGCTTTTTACTCGACCAGAAATGAAGGTGGAGAGAGTGTCGTATGATGTGATGACCCCATCTGCAGCCCGTGGTATTTTAGAAGCCATCTATTGGAAACCGGCAATTCGTTGGGTGGTTGACCGTATTCATGTGCTGAAACCGATCCGCTTTGAAAATATTAGACGTAACGAGGTTGGAAAACGTGCTTCCATAGACAGGAGTGTTATGAGCGGTAAAAAAGAGGCGGGAATTTTTGTTGATGATCCTAAGACACGCCAACAACGTGCGTCCATGGTGTTGCGGAACGTGGAATATGTGATCGAAGCCCATTTTGAGTTCACCTCGAAAGAGGATAATAACGAAGGTAAACATATGGATATGTTTAAAAGGCGTGCTGTGAAAGGGCAGTGTTTTCATCGACCCTATTTCGGGTGCCGAGAATTTCCCATCAACTTTGAGTGGTGTGAAGAGGCTCCGAAATCACCTTTGGAAGGAAAGCGGGATTTGGGCTTCATGCTGCACGACATCGATTTTGAAAATAATATGACGCCTCGCTTTTTCCGTGCTGAGATGCGGGATGGTATTATTGATTGCCGTCAGGAGGTGGTCTCATGATCTTCCAGTCGCTCGTTTCTTTGTATGACCGCCTTGCTAAAACAGGCGATATTCCACCCTATGGATTCAGTGTTGAAGATATCGGGTTTGTGATCACTCTGGATAAAAATGGAAATATGATTGGGCAGCCCGAGGATCTGCGCACTAAAATAACTGCTCAGAAATTTGAATTCAGAACCTCTGAAGTACCATACACTAATGAAGTGAATGTACGCTCAGGTAATGCATCGACTACCCCGAATTTCATGGTGGATAAAGCTGATTATATTTTTGGAATGTCGGGGACTACTCAGAAGAAGGTACATCATCAATCTTTTATTGAACGCATTTATGAGGTTTGCGGGAATTCTACAGATGATGGGGTTGTAGCCGTTAAAGCATTCCTTGAAAAATGGAACCCGGCGAGTTCCATTGAACTATGCGACTGGGAGGAAACTTGTGGTACCCATGGAAAGTGGGTTGCATTCCGCCTGGATGGAGATTTTGTTTTTGTTCACGAGCGTTCTGAGGTGAAAAAGTTGTGGGCAAATTTTATAGAAAAGGAAACATTCCCCAAGGGTATCAGTTTGTTGGATGGAAACAACCATGCGCTTCAACCGCAGTATACCCAGTTTAAGTTCGGTTCAGGGGCTTCGTTGGTTTCATTTAATGAAGCAGCTTATGAATCCTATGGTAAAAAGCGTGGTGAGAATGCTCCTATCTCGGTTGATGCAGAATTTAAAAGCTCCTCGGCTCTGAAATATTTGCTTCGTAATAGAACGCAGCGACTGAATATCGGAGATGCTGTTACAGTTTTCTGGACGGATAAAGAATCACCGATTGAGACATTTATGGGGTATGTGTTGAATCCATCCATAGAAGACAAGGTTGATGCGGTACCGATTCGTAAATTTCTAGAAGCTGTTCGGAAAGGAAAGCTGCCTAATGAGATCGATGGGGGAATCAAATTCTATATCCTAGGGTTTTCTGTGAATAAAGCACGACTTGCTTTGCGTTTTTGGTATGTATGTTCGGTTGATGAGCTAACGAGTCGACTTTATAATCATTTTAAGTGCCTGGAAATGGAACGTTCCGAAAAAGATATTCCCTTTCCGGGTATCTGGCATTTGCTCAAGGAAACTGCACGAGAATCAAAAGATATCTCTCCAGTTCTTGGTGGGGCTTTAATGCGTTCTATTCTAACAGGATCAAACTATCCTCAATCACTCTATC
>JAGHDR010000165.1 GCA_021159825.1 Deltaproteobacteria bacterium
AACCTCTTATCAAATCCTTAATACCCTGGTTGAGGATTACCCCCAATCCCCCTTGAAAAACAAATTGACGTCTCACATCAATATTGTTCAAAGGGAAATTGAGAAGCTCCCCTGAAACCAAAGGCGGCACATAAAAAAGTGCATACTCAAATTGATACCATTATGTCCGTATTGTATGGAGAAAGGATTGATCACATATGACACTGTGGAAACGTGCCGCTTTTTATGGCTTCGGCTGGGCGGCGAAGGTGATTGCCAGTATGTGGCTGGGGACCTGCCGCATCACCGAATTCGGCCGTGAAGTTGAAGACGGATTTTCAGAGAAACATCCGGGAAGGGGACTGCTCTATGCCAGCTGGCACCGGGGGTTATTTTTCGTTATTTACTGGTTTCGCAACCAGAACGTTGTTTCCATCGCCAGTGCCAGTGAAGACGGCGAACTGGCGGCCCAGGCCGCCAAGCGTTTCGGCTGGATTACGACACGGGGTTCTTCATCCCGGGGTGGACGGCAGGCATTTCGCGAAATGGAAGCGCTGGTTCGCCGGGGGTACAAAGGCGGCCTGGTGGCCGATGCGCCCCAGGGGCCGCGTTTTGTGTCCAAACTCGGAATCATCTATTTGGCCAAACGAACCGGGCTTCCGGTCATTCCGGTAATCTGGAGTGCGGATCGCTGTTGGACGCTGAAAAGCTGGGATCGCACCATTATTCCAAAACCATTTTCCCGGATTGTAGCCCTGCACGCAGATACCCCCATCCAGGTGCCTGAGGACGCTTCCCGTGAGACATGCAAACGCTACCGGCAGCAGCTCGATGAGCAGCTCAACCGGATCATGTACCAGACCGACCATTTCTTTAAAACCCCGGGCATCACCGACCCGCGCCACGTCGACGTACCGAATCCCGTACCGCTGCCCGAATAAGCGCCCCCTCCTTCTATGCCGTACCTTCTATGCTGTACCATAGTGGATGCCTTGAGCGAACCTTCTACCTTTGTGCAAAACGGTACAGAAGGGAACGTCGCAGGATCACTGCATCATTCGCACACATCTCGTGACAGCAGTAACAGCGAATGCATTTCCCGTCATCTATTTGGGCATGGGTTTTTTTTCGACTTTTTACCATGGATATGGCCTTGACGGGACAGGCCTCACGGCATGCGCCACATGCGATGCACTTTTCCTTTGATATCCGGGGTTTCAGGGTCAGGCTGTCCTTGAAGAGCGGCTGTAAAGGCCTCTGCCACCAGGTTAAATGATCAGAAAAACCTGTACCCCGGCAAATGGTGCGGGGAAGTTTGAAATCAGGGACTCGAAGCTCTGAGATGTCAGCTCCAATGAGCTCCACCTGGTCCATATGGTTGGGTTGCATGCCACGTTTTTCCGCTTCCAGCAGAATCGGATTGCTTTCCCGCGGAAGACCGATTATCTCACCGGCAACCACGTCCAAGGCCAGTGGGTTGGCGCCTCCTAAAAACACACCGACCTGTTTAGGATCGCCCCCACTGGGGCCGTCACCCTCCATGGCGATTACTGCATCCATGATGGAAATCCGGGATGAAACAATACTCATGAGATCAAGGAGCATATTGGCAAATCGATCTGTATCCATAAGCTTGGCGTGGTAGCCCGGTTTGGCGAGTCCCGGTATGACTCCAAAGTGGTTTTTAACCGCACCGGTCATGGCGGTGAAGGTGTGGGATTTGAGCTTGCAGAGATTTATTATCACGTCTGCCTTCAGGATCGGCGTGATGATCTCAAAGCGCTTGATCAATTTCCCATCCGGAAAAGAAACAATCTCAAATGTGGTGTCAAAATTGAGTGTTGCGCCGGATTCATCTGCTGCCTTGGACATGCCGTTGGTATGATAGATCTTGGCCAGGACCTTTTCGGTAAATCGAAATCCAGACCCCGGACTGTCTACAATGAGCGGTGCGGCACCCGACTGCTTTACCATTCGGGCCACTGCCGATACGACGGCCGGATGCGTTGATACGGCCTCATCAGGCAGGCCGGCACGCAACAGATTCACTTTAAGGGCGATTGTCTCCCCCTTGTTCACAAATAAGTTCATGCCCCCCATTAGATCCACAAGTTGCACAAGCCGTTCTTCAGCCTGACCGTAGTCAGGGCACGGTATCACATAAACCCTGTTATCCATAAATCTTCATCATCATTTCTTTTCCTTTGTCATTCTTTCTCCGTAGCCGGATAGGTTCTTCCGAACCGTCGCGGCTGACACCGGTTACCAATAATTTAGTATTGTGTCCCCGGAATTATTCATGCTAAAAAAACAAGAAAGTTGTCAGTTGTCAGTTATCAGTATAGACCTCGTTACATCAAAAATTACCCATATCCAAAATACCTTGTGAATACAGTTGTTTCAGGCAAAAAAACGTGCTCTCAGATAAAAATTGGACACCCTAGATTTCCGGGCAGATAGTAATATCAGCTAGTTATCTGCCAACCTGTTCAATGGAACATTATTTTGAGACGGCGAAATGTCCATCTTTTAGCCCTCAAAATGGGTGGATAACGAGGTCTACAGTAAAAGCCTGTTGGTATTAATCTATTCTCAATTCTCTGAAGGAACCTTTTGAATGCCGTTCGATGCATTCTGCTTTCAAAATAACCGCCAGTCCTGACAACTGATAGCTGACAACTGATAACTACGGCTATGCCGCGTTAGTATTGTGTCCCCGGAATTATTCCAAACGCAATTTCTTCCGGTCTATCGGGTAGCCACACCCCACCCGTCGCAACTCCCGGTTGAAATCCACTCCCTCCTTTGAGAGTTTATTGACGCCTTTAATCACATAAAACTGGAGATATTCGGGTTCATAGGGGGCTTCATGGAGTTTGATGTTCTCATACTTCCTGCCTTGAAGTGCCTTGCGGTTGTTCTACGCCCAGATTTGCTGGGCCACCCGCGATTTGGTATGGCGGAAGGCGATATAATACTGAACCCCCATCACTTGGTCGTTGCCGTCGCCTTTCAGATCAAAGACAATAAACCTTAGACTAGAAATTCCGTGATGTATTTGCAAGCTAAAGTTTTCCAAATCGCCCTATCCGGGAGCATGGATCGTAGCGGTTTTGTTGTTGCGCGGACTAAATTTATCCATTATGTTCGTCAGGTACTGTTTTGAGGAAAACACTTATCATGAAAGACAATCTCTTGTGCCCGCACTGCGGAAAACCGGTTTTCCGATACCGCAACCCGTTTCCCACCGTGGACATCATTATTGAAATCGAATGCTGCGCTTCAAACGGCATCGTTTTGATAAAACGAAAAAACCCACCCCACGGCTGGGCACTTCCCGGCGGTTTCGTGGATTATGGCGAAACCCTTGAGTCGGCTGCCATCAGGGAAGCACGGGAAGAAACATGCCTGGATGTGACCCTGACCTGTCAACTGGGCGCGTATTCCGATCCATCCAGGGATCCCCGGCATCATTCCATCTCCGTGGTCTTTGTTGCAAAGGCCATTGCCCATGCTCAAAATCGCTGGCCCAAGGCCGCCGATGATGCGGAAGAAGTGGGCATTTTCAAAGCGCATGCCTTACCGAAACCGCTGGCCTTCGATCACGAAAAAATTCTGAGAGACTATTTCAAAAAATGTGGCAAAAAAGGCTGAAAGCCATCCTTCTGCCGGTTCTTCTCTTTTTATCTCTAACGGTCTTATTGGGACTCCTTCTCAATCTTCTCATCCAAACCGATCCGTTCCAACGCTATCTTCTGGAACAATTGTCACGAACCACAGGGTATGAACTGAGTGCTGAAAAGATAACGCTCAATTTTTCCAACGGCATCGGCGTCAGGGCCCGTAATTTCTGAGTACGCACGCCTGAAGGCGATGAGACGGCAGGGGCTGCTAGGATCAGGATGAATTTCAGTCTTAAGGAACTTTTGAGGGGCCGGATCATCCCCACGGAACTGGCGATCCTTGATCCCAAAATCCACCTGGTCGCTAAAAAAGATCATGGATTTTCCTTTCAGGGAATAGGCCCGGGTACAGAAAAAGCCTACATCAAGATACTGGCGGCATTTCCACTGGTTTCCCTGGAAAA
>JAGHDR010000297.1 GCA_021159825.1 Deltaproteobacteria bacterium
GATATTGACAGGAAAGAAACAAGAAAAAGAATGGATTGACCTGCTCTTTGTGGTCATAAGAAAAAAAGAGAAATCCTTTTCTGCTTCTACCGAATAATTTTTTTCCTAAAGCATCTGCATAAAGAAATAGCACTGAGAAGTGAACTGACTCTATGGGTTTGCTTAAAAAACATCCGTCAAAAAGTGTAAACTACTTTTGTGCTCATTCGAAGGATGCCGATATGCGTATATTATTTTCTTCCAGTTCCCTAAAACACATCCCTACAGTGCCGATACCAGGGGGATTATCTCATCAACACAAATGGTCCCGGCTTTGGCCTTCAGGAGCGCGATTTCTTCAATGGTCTTAATGCCGCTCTGGATGGCAATCTCCCTTATCTGGGCGGCAGATGCGTCGTTCAGGATCGCTTTTTTTATTTCTTCGTTAGTCGGTATGAATTCATAGACAATCGTTCTGCCTTTATATCCGGTTTTATTGCATTCTTCGCACCCCATTCCCTTATAAAAGACCGTGTCGTCCGGAAATGCCACTGGAAAATCATTTGATTTAAGTCTTAGGCCGGCCTCCGTATCCGGTTCCTTGCAATTAGAGCAAATTTTCCTTACCAGGCGCTGAGAGACAACACCCAGGATACTGGAAGAAACCAGAAAGTTATTAACGCCCATGTCTCCCAAACGGAGGAAGGTTTCTGCTGCGGTGTTCGTATGAAGGGTGGTAATCAGGAGATGACCCGTCAATGCGGCGCGAACGCCGATTTTGGCGGTTTCGGTGTCTCTCATTTCCCCCACTACAATAACGTCGGGATCGTGTCTTAAGATTTGACGCAAACCTCGCTCGAAAGTCAAGCCGATATCCTCCTTAATCTGCACCTGGCATGTGCCCGACAATCCATACTCCACCGGATTTTCCAAAGTGATGATGTTTTTATCCGAAAAGGCGGATTCCTGTAAACATGCGTAGATTGTTGTGCTCTTGCCGCTTCCGGTAGGCCCGGTAAAGAGCAACATGCCATAAGGTTTTTCTATGATTTGTCTCAAGCCTTTTATCGCTTGTTCAAGAAATCCCATGTCCTCAAGCTTCATCAATCCGGTTTCCTTATTCAGGAGCCGAATAACGATGCTCTGCCCATGAATCGTTGGCAGACATGAAAATCTAAGGTCCACTGCTTTCCCATGAACCCTGATTTTTCTACTTCCGTCCTGTGGCAACCTTCGTTCGGTGATATCCATATTGCCCAGAATTTTCATTCGGCTCGTAATGGAAGGCAAACGCTCTTTCGGGAGGATTAGCTCGTCATAAAGCATCCCATCAATACGGAATTTGACTTTGGCCATCTTTTCTTCCGGAATGATATGGATATCACTGGCCCTTTTGGCCACAGCGATTTTCAAGATATGGTTAACGATCTCGATAATGGGCTTCTCTCTTCCCGTCTCTTCAGTGATCTGATATCCCTCTTCCTCCCGGTCTTCAATCTTTTCCACTTCCACTTGTGTGGTTTCAGATAGGATGCTGATCAGATGTTTATCGGTAAAGGTTTCACAGCGGGTATTGATGGCCTCCATAATGCCCTTTTCCGATCCAATGCCACCAATCTTGATATTCAAGCCCGTGTGGAACCTGAGATCTCCTTCCACATCAAGATTATTTGGATCAGCAACAATAACCGTCAATTCATTTTGGCTCAGTTTGACAGGAAAGACTTGCAGGCGCTTCAGCAATTTAGAGGGAAACGTGTTGACCGCTATTTCATCCACCGTACACTTTCTCGGGTCTACATACGGAAGCCCGTTTTGCAGCGCAAGGGCCACCGCCAACATCTCAACGTTTATGATGCCCATCTCCACAAGGATTTCTCCCAAAAGACGGCTTCTATATTTCTTCTGCTTAGCAAGTGCAGCGTCGAGATCTTCCTGTGAAATAAGACCACGTTCAAGCAAAAGAGCACCCAGTTTTAAATGGGCCTTATGTGCTTTTTTTATCCTCAGGGCTTTATGAATATCTTCGGAAGTCGCAGCGCCGTCATTTACGAATATCTCTCCCAGGCGCTTTTTGCGAAGTTGATTTTGTTCCTTTAGGCCGAGCTCTAATTCCTGCGGTGTAATTAAGGCCCCTTCCGTTAGAGCCTCCCCTAATTTTTTTTTCTCAGCAGGTTTTGTCGGCACTGATTTATTTTCCGGGTCTTTAAACTTTTTTGTTGCATCCATGGTTGGTTTCCTTCAGGGTATAAAGCATGGTGAAATTTATCCAGCTTATAGTTAGCGAAATTCACCTACCTTATCGAGCATATGGGTATTTTTCAATCGTGTCAACGCCCCTTCAGAGGTCAGGTTCGTAATGGATGGGGGTGATGGCGTGTCCCACGGCACTCATTTCCGTCTCAGGCGCCACGATATGAAGATCATGGTGACTTTTGAGGACATCATGCAAAGCGAAAAGCCCGGGTGCGTGAATGCTGTCATCATTGGTTAACAGTATTTTCATATTTCCGGTTGGGTTCCTGTTGCTTCCATCAATCAATTTCTGTATACTTTTATTCTACCTCATTTTCCACAAAAACGCCATTCTTAAGAACCTGGCGAAACCGTATTGATTAAGGGGGGGGGGAGTGATATGCGTCAGATATCCACCGGAACCATTACCGCCGCCATTTCCGGTCGGCCCCCGGCCGTCAACATCCAGTACCATGCCGGCCGCCATCGGGAAATCATTTTGTAATGGGTTCGGTTCGAGAGCTGCTGACCCGTTCGCCGGTGACGGTATCCGCACCGTGTCGCATGGATGCCGGCGGTACATGGGATATCAAGGCACTGGCCCTTCCTTTAGAGCGGCAGACGCCTGCCACCGTCAATATGGCCTTGACCCTCAGGACTGCTGTGACCCTTCACCCTTACAAAGAGGGCCGGGTAAAAATATTTTCAAGGGGCTTTTCCCACACGGAAGAGGCTTTTGCAGATCGATTGCCCTTTGATTCGCCATTCGGGCTTTTCTTCGCGGCGGTTTCCTACTTCGGATATCACGGCCTGGAAGTGGAGATTGATTCGCAGTCCCCGGTCAAATCCGCCCTTGGGGGATCCAGCACGGCCCTTGTTGCGCTCTTGGGGGCACTCCGGGAGGTTGGGCGGTTACGTAATAATCGGGTCCGTTCCAGAAAGGAAATCCTTCACCTGGCTTACCACCTGGAAGACGGCATCAGCGGTGGGAACTGCGGTATTCAGGATCAGGCCGCGGCCGTCTATGGCGGGGTCCACCTGTGGAAATGGCATTTTGGTCAACCGGCTGAACCACTGACCGGAATTCCCCTGCTGGATCAAAAAGGCCAGGAGGTGCTTTCAAACCACATGCTCGTGGCTTACAGCGGAAAAAGTCATGTGGCCGCTTATACCAATCGTAAATGGGTCAACGATTTTCTCTCGGGCAAAACACGGTCCGGGTGGATTAAAGCCAATGGGGCCGTGCATTCTTTTGCCCAAGCCATCCAGGCGGGCGATTGGGACCGGGCGGCTTTTTTTATGAGGGAAGAAATGGCTTTAAGAAGAGAGATAACCCCCGAGGCCCTCGACCATGTAACGGAAAAGATGGTAACGGCGGCTGAGAGCGTCGGCTGCGGGGGCCGGTTTGCCGGCGCCGGTGCCGGCGGATCTGTATGGGCTTTGGGGAAAAAGGTGAACATGGATGAGCTGAGGCGGAAATGGCGGAAATTGTTGACACCCATAAAGGACGCCCAAATACTTGATGCCGGGGTTGATGCTGAAGGGATACGCCGGGAATTTTGACAGGGCTCAGGGCCTCATCAATTGACGGTCTGCCGGTACACCATCCCGTATGTTCCGGTTTCAAACAGGCCTTTCAGTTCGGCCAGAAGCGTGTTTGTGGCCTGTTCCACCATGAGGATATCCAGTTCAGACGCCAGGTCCATATCCAGGCTACCGATTTCTTCTTCCAAATCTTCAAACTGAGTTAAAAATACTGCATCTTTAAAGGTTTTGCTGATGGCGCTGTGTACGTCAATGATGGTGCCGACGCAATGCTGCACCCTGAGCCGATATTGATCTGTGATGTTCATCTGTTTCCTTTTTTCCATCCGAAATTCTTGTTCCCCGGCATCCGATTACCATGTCTATCCTTTGCCAAGTTCGTTAAGGGTTTCTGTAAAAGCCCCGTAAAAATTCTCTCGGTTCCAAAGGGCTGCCTTCAAAATTCCTGGAAATTCGTTCATATCTCTCGGGTTCACCACCAGATCGGCACTCAACCCGAAAGCCGTCATGCGATCCATGGTGGAAAACTCCGAGCCTAGCAGAACGAGAAAGCTTTTCCTACGGGTGTGCATGGGGAGTCGATTCAGGTAATGAAGAACAGGACTCTGAGCCCACGGGACATCCTCAAAATGCTCTGAGAGAACCAGCAGATCAAAAAGATGAAAGCGCATTTTACCAATGCTCTCCCCCGCGTTTTTCACCAGAACCGTTTTGTAAAGCAACCCTTCCGCGGCTTCTCGAATCCCGCTGTCTGCTTCGACTTCGCTCAGCATCAATAAGGCCAGCTTTGCCCCCTCTTGATAAAAGTCCAGGGAAAAAGGGTCCTCATCACGATATTCCGAATTCTGTTCGGAGAGCGCTGAATCCATCTCAGGCGTTTCCTGAACCCGTGGCGTTTCCTGGACCTGGGGCGGTTCAGGACCGGGGCGGGATTTTTCAAAAGAAATTTTACTGTTACATTTTGGGCAATTGGCCGTCACACAACCCGTTTCAGGGACTTTCTCATCCGGGATTTTGAGCCTGGCCTGGCAATTTGAGCAGATAACTTCCATTTGTATCCCCCTGTCCCTCCGTTTAACGCCGCTCTTTTTTCCCATATCCGGCATCCACCGTCAAGTTTTCGATGGTGGTTGTCTTTTCACCCCTGGCCGATTTTATGGAATCAATCGCCCGGTTTACGATGGCCTTTCTGGACGCATAGCTCATAGCGGTTTCTTCCGTTATGAGGCCTGCCTTGTAGAGACCGACGATGGACTGGTCAAAGGTCATCATACCGAAGGCACTGCTCCCCTGAATGATTTCATAAAAAGTTTTCCCCTCTGACTCGCCGTGCAAAATGGCGTCCTTGACTCTCAGGTTGGCGGACATGATTTCAAAGGCGGCAATACGTCCGCCGCCCACTTTGGGGAGCAGGCGCTGACAGGCGATCCAACGGAGGGTGTCGGCCAGCCGCACGCGAATCTGAATCTCTACTTCCCTGTCAAAAAGACCTACAAACCGGTTGATGGTCCGGCCCGCATCCACTGTGTGCAGGGTGCTGAAAACAAGATGGCCTGTTTCGGCAGCGCTCAACCCGATATCCGCGGTTTCCCTGTCTCTCATTTCTCCCACTAAAATAACCTTTGGCGCTTGCCTGAGCGCAGCTCTCAGACCGGTGGAAAAGGCATTGAAATCAATGCCCAGCTCTCGCTGGTTAAAGGTTGATTTTTTCTGGGAATGCACAAACTCCACCGGGTCTTCCAGGGTCACCACATGGATTGAATAATCCTCGTTGATTTGATCCAGGACGGCCGCCAGCGAGGTGCTTTTGCCGGTACCTGTGGCCCCGGTCACCAGAACAATCCCGTTTCTTTCCTTGGCCATTTCCAGGAAAGCGGACGGTAGCCCCATTTCCTTTACCGTCGGTACCCGCGTGGACAGCTGTCGCATCACGATAGAATAACAACCCCGCTGAGAAAAGATATTCACCCTGAAACGGGCCTTTCCCGCCAATTGATAGGAGATATCGCATGACCCTTCCGTCATTATATTTTTGATCAAACGACGATCTCCCTTGACCAGGTTGAGGGCGATGGCCTCGGTTTGAAATGCCGTCAGTTTTTTCGGAAGCGGTTCCGTAAGCACGGGTTTCAGTTGCCCTGAGGCTTCCACCTGGCAGGGCTTATCCACCGTGAAGTTGAGATCCGACACATTGTCGTAGGCCTTCAGCATCGATGTTAGTATATAATCAAGTTCCTGCTGTTTCATGGCAAAACCTCCTGTTTCATACGGGACCCCGACGGCTTTTTTCTATTTAAACTTCCGTAAAATCCTCTGGAGGATTCTTGAGATAAGGAAGGAATTTGGCCTTGTCATTGCACTTGCCGTATGCATCGTCAGGACTTATTCTCCCTTTTGAAAGATGTTCCATAATGGCATCATCCAGGGTCTGCATGCCATATTTTTTCCCGGTTTGCAACATGGATGGAATTTGAAACGTTTTTCCTTCACGAATCAGATTCCTGACCGCCGGATTGGCAATCATAATTTCCAGGGCTGCCACCCTCCCTTTTTTGTCGATCCGTTTAAAGAGATTCTGCGCCACGACAGCTCTGAGACCGTCGGAAAGGGTGTTGCGTGTCTGTTCCTGCTGATTGGTGGGGAACACCTCGATCACACGGTCTACGGTTTTTGCGGCGCTGGTGGTATGAAGGGTAGCGAAAACCAGATGCCCGGTGGCGGATGCCTCAATGGCCAGCGATATGGTTTCCAGATCCCTCATTTCACCCACCATGATAATGTCCGGGTCTTCCCTCAAAGCACCTCTCAGGGCTGCCGAAAAAGATCGGGTGTGAAGCCCCACTTCGCGGTGATTGATAATGGCTTTCCGGCTTTTGTGGACAAACTCAATGGGATCTTCAATGGTTAGGATGTGGTCTTTGCGGGTTTTGTTGGCTTCGTCCACAATGGCTGCCAGTGTGGTTGATTTTCCACTCCCGGTAGGTCCGGTCACCAGAACAAGACCTCTTGGCAAGGACGCCAGTCGCTTGACGATGGGCGGCAAACCCAGCTGCTCACAGGTGAGAATTTCGGAAGGGATTTCTCTGAAAACCGCTCCAACACCGTATTTCTGTTGAAAAAAATTGGCCCGATAACGGGCCAGTTCCGGAATTTCATACGCAAAATCCACGTCTCCGGTTTCTTCAAAAACCTTTACCTTCTCCTCCGGCGCAATTTCATAAAGCATCTCTTTCAGGGTATCATTATCAAGCGCCTTGTATTTTACCCGCTCGAGCTCACCCTGGATTCGCAACACCGGTTGTTGACCCGACATCAGGTGAAGGTCCGATGCCCCTTGATCGTTCATCAACCTGAAAAATGCATCAATCTGCGCCATAATATCCTCCCGCGACTGGATTCCCTGAAACGTTGTTGTACACCGGCAGCCGATTTTTGTGCAACCTTTTTCAACCGTGAAGGGTTACCGGATGTGCTTGCCAAAACAATTATGAAATCCGCTCTATGGCCGGAAATTGTATTGACAACAAACCAACCCTTTGATATTTTTTTTCACAGACGCTGAGTTGAGAAGGTGATCCCCATGAACGGGGACATCTATCTCTAAAGGCAGTTCTTTTTCGGGATACAGGACCCGGAAAACAAGATTCCTTGAATTGAAACCGCCTGAATCGGCATGGGATAAGGAGGTGTAAAGATGGCGAATGCGAAAGTAACGATTGGTGACTTACAGAAAAAAATGCAGGCAGGTCAAAAAATCACCATGATGACAGCCTATGATTACCCGACCGCAAGCCTGGTGGATCAGGCTGAAATCGACACGATTCTGGTTGGAGATTCTCTGGGCATGGTGGTGCTGGGTTACGATTCGACAGTCCCCGTGACTATGGATGAAATGATTCACCATTGCAAAGCGGTTTGCAGGGGTGCAAACAGGGCTTTTGTGATCGGTGATATGCCGTTTATGTCCTATCAGGTGAGCACTGAAAAAGCGGTTGAAAATGCGGGTCGCTTTATCAAGGAAGCCGGATGTGAGTGCGTAAAACTGGAAGGGGGCACGGAAATGGCTCCGGTGGTAGAAGCCATTACCACTGCAGGAATTCCTGTTTGTGCCCACATTGGTTTAACCCCGCAGACCGCAACGAAATTGAGCGGCTTCAAGGTTCAGGGAAAAGATGCCGAGGGTGCCAGAACGCTGGTTCAGTCGGCCAGGGACCTGGAAAAGGCGGGAGCCTTTATGATTGTCCTGGAATGCATTCCCGATCCGGTAGCAAAAAAGATAACCGATGCGCTAACGATTCCCACCATCGGCATCGGCGCGGGCAAGGATTGTGATGGACAGGTGTTGGTGTACCACGACCTGGTGGGACTTTTTGAGCGGTTCACTCCTAAAATGGTTAAACAGTATGTGAATCTGGCGCCCCGGATTCGCGATGCGCTGGCTCAATACAAACAGGAGGTTGAGGAC
>JAGHDR010000260.1 GCA_021159825.1 Deltaproteobacteria bacterium
GGTCCGTATCAATTGCCGTGGGCACAATTCGCACATCTTCAGCATACGAACTGAACCAGTCTGCTATATACTGGTTGCCGGCAAGGACAACATCGGCAATCTTCGCGATCCTGCTTGTGGCACTCCGCCCGAAAGGTTTTGTCAACCAGATTGCATCGTCCACATCCAGGATGACGGGATGTTTGAGGAAGGGCTCGAAGGTCAGTAACCCGGGATGTATTTCACGTTCAAGCCAGGTTAAATCTCCTTTCCAACTCCCGATGGTGCCGGGCAGTCTCAATGAGGTCTTAATACATTTCCAGACAGCCTTGCCAAGGGTCAAGCCTGTGGGGTTTGAAAAGGTGAGAAATGGAGGGAGTGGCGCATATTTATCGATGGTCGGAGCATATTCACGAATGTGGATACCCCGGCTTCGGAGCGGCACAATATGCTGACGAACACGAAAGCGAGCAGAAGGAACATTTTCCCCCGAGGTAAGGGCTGTAATCCTAATCATCGCGTTTCCTTGCCCAGATCGTCATACGCCCTGTCTGACCAAAAATGCTCATGAGGAAGGCCAAAGCATAAAGGAAATAATTTAAACGACCGCGGCTGCTCTCCGGAAGAGCGACAAGCTTCTTGGACAATCGCGGAAGCATTCTATGATCTTGAAGCCAATATCCGGTACTGGCAAAAAGATTGGTTAAGGTACGATGGTGGAAAATTCTGACAATTTCCCAGCCTCCGGCCTGGCATATTTTATGAAGAGAATCAGGCGTATAGTGGTAGAGATGGTTTGGAAGATGGAGTGCATACCAGCGCTCTTTGAAGATGTTGAATTCAATGGAACCCGCGTTGGGGACCGATAAGACCAGCCACCCATTGGGGTCAACCCAACGGTGAAGCTTTTTGAGGGCTGACACCGGATCATGTAGATGTTCCAAAACCATCCATCCCACCACCAAATCATATGAATGTTCGGGGTCCGGCGCAGTCTCCAGGGAACCCGTATGTACGGGATAGCCCAATGATCGAGCCGACTGGGCGGCCGTTTTGGAAAATTCCAGGCCTTCAACCTGCCAACCTTTGTGCGACATCTTGTTCAGGAAAGCGCCGGAGGCACACCCAATTTCAAGAACCCGTGATGGCTGTAATCTCGGCAGGCGGGTGGTGTTAAATGGAAAAATGCCCTTCACCCACTTTCGCAAGAACGATAAACGTCCATTGCCCTTTTTGTCGGGATTTACCCTTGTACCCCTGTAGGGTCCGTAATGGTCGGGGTAATAAAACCCCATTGTCCCAGGGGTGGGTCGCGGATGGGTCCTCATGAGCCCGCAATCAAGGCAACGCACCACATTATAAGCCCCAGGCAAGTGATTTAAACGATCACTTCCCGTAAGCAAAATCGAATCGCCCCCTTTGCATCCCAAGGGACAGGGAGATAATTCCAACTCAACGCTACCCATCGCCGTTTGAGTATCCACTACAGCGGCCTATCCTTCCCTCGTATCAACCAAAATCCGCTTGTTGAGGTTTTTCTGCAAAGCAAAGTTGAGCAGAAAAGCATTCAGCACATAGTAAAGACTCGTTCCGACGGCGATCCCCAAAATCCCCCAATACCAAAAGCCCACCACTTTCAGTCCGAGCCCAATGGTAAATCCGAAAATGCCAATCTTGGTGGGCGTCCGGGTGTTTCCTTTTGCATAAAAACCGCTTGATAGAATTTGCCCCAACGCACCGCCGATCCACACCCCCACAAGTGCTATCAGGATCCAATGAAGCGTCAAGACTTCGCCAATGGTGAAACGGCCATGCCCAAAAAGTAATGTCAATAGGGGGCCACCGGAAAATACAATACACATAAAAACAGCAAAAGTAATACCCAAAATCCAGAGCAATCTGTTGTTGACAATCCTGCGAAAAAGAATCCATTCTCGCGCAGAAGCCCTTTTTGCCAGCAAGGGAACCATGGGTGCCGCTAAAGCCTTGCTGAGAATAAGATTCCCCGCCATATAAATTTGACTGGCAAAATACAATAGGGACAATTGCCCTGCGGATGTCATTGATGCCAGAAAACGATCCACCAAATCCCCTGTTTTGTAAAAGGTCGAACCCAAAAGGAGTGGATAGAGCTTTCTCCAGGCCTTTCCGGCAGTTTCTGATTTCCAATCCGGAGTTGCCCATTTTCTGAACGGTGGAACACCGAGTTCAGGCAACAAAAGAACCATTTGCAATGCGGATTTTAGAACCATAGCCCAAGCAGCCATAATGATCCCAAATCGGGGCAAGCCCCACAATAAAAGAAAAAAACCACCCAAAGTACCCAGAACAGCGCTCATTTCCGCCCAGAGAAATTTTTGTCTGGAATGGTAAACAGACCATGCCACGCCGTTCAGCGCCATAAAAACCATGCCGATCAATTGAACTCGGACCAATGTAATGGTCAACAAACGGGTTTCAAAATCAAAGCCTGGAACAATCCAGGGCGTCCATAGGGTCGCTGTCCCAAAAAGAAGCAATGCCAAAACAAAAAATATAAAGCCTATTCCTTGAAAAAAATTCCAGGCTTCTTTCTGGAAGTCTCCTTTATTTTCAATGGTCAGAAGCGGTACGAGGACCTGTGTTATAGAGCCGGTAATGACCGTCAACAATAGTTGGGGGACGACCATCGACGCAAATAAGGCATCAGTTTCAGAACCTGGTCCCACCTCATTCAAAATGTACCATTGATAGAAAAATGCGAGCAGCACATTACCGCCCGCAAGGCATCCCAATTTAAAACTTAAGCGCATTCAAACCCTCAGTAATCATTGTATGTACCGGAATTATTGATGCTGCTTCAGGCTGAATAAGCGCCACGCCCATGATGTAGTTTAAAAATCCATGTTCCGTTTGATCAGCCGGGCAGACACACAGGTCCGCCCCGGCCCGGCATGTTTTTTTTTGCCGGGATTATGTTTCATCATTTTCAGGTAAAGACTTTCCATATCATGGAGCAGTCGCTTCTCTGAAAAGGTTTTGTCTACAAACTCTTTTGCATTATTAACCATGCCGTCTTTTTGGGATTTATCCATCTCTACCAGATATCTCAAACCCCTTGCAAATCCGTACGCATCGTTCTTACGGCAAAGAATGCCCCGTTCGCAAACAACAAACCCCTTTTGAACGAATGCCTCGTTTTTCGGCCCCAGAAGATCCTGTACACCACCCGCATCCGTGGAAATCACCGGCGCACCAGCAGCCATGGCTTCGATAATAGATACGGGCGTGCCCTCATTTTCAGAGGTCAGCGCCAAAATATCCAAATCAGCGTAGACGTCCGGCAAATCCCTCCGCCAACCGCAGAAATGAACATGCTGCATCAGCCCGTTCTTTTCAGCATGGACTTTCAACGTATCCTGAAGTTCTCCGTCCCCCACCAGAACGAATTTCACGTTAATATGGGGGGTTTCGTCCAGGAAGATCCTGGCCATATCCAGAAAAAGGAAATGGTTTTTGATGGGGACCAGCCGACCGACAATTCCTACTAGAAGGGCATCATGACAAGACACCAGTGATTTTTTAAACTGCCCTTTTTTGGGGGAACGCTTCAGAAAGGGGTCCAAATTGAAACCGAGCGGAATAACCTTGATTTTAGCGGCAGGCGCAATGCGGAATTTTTTGCTGAGGTCTTCTTTCTGGCTTCGGCTGATGGCAACAATCACATCGGTTGATCTGGCCAGAAAGCGCTCTATCCAGATGAACATCAACGATTTTGTTCGGGAGAAATACCCCGCAAACACATGCCCGTGAAAGGTATGAACCGTATGGGTATTGCCATTGGCAAATCGGTTATAAATCATGGCGGCAAGCCTTGCGTTGGTCCCTGCTTTGGCGGTATGCGTATGCACAATGTCAGGGTTTTCACGTTGCAGTACTCTGAAAATTTGCAGGAACGCTTTCATATCGAGAGCCGGGCTTATTTCTCGTTGTAATTCGTCGATAATAATTGGTTTCTCTTTTGAAGATGCAAAAAGATAGCCCATGTCCCCTTCACGGGGAGAAATTTTTCCGGTGACAAGGGTTGAATAAAATTTCCGGCTATCAAGCCCTGTGGTCAGCAGGTGTACGTGGATGGAAGGTCCTCCGATATTGAGGCGCGCAATAAACCGTAACACCCTGATTCTAAGATCATTTTCCTTCCGAGGTTCCAACACGCTTTTCCATGGCGCGTGTTTTTTGGGCTGTCGAAAACACTTGCGACCCAATTGAGATGCAAAAACAAATAGAAAACGATAAGTGACCCCCCAAAAAACAAGCGGTTTCAGGAGAGAGTAAGGCACATTGGCATGCTTGTCGAAAAGACGATAGATACTTTTATGAAACTCAAAAACAGAACGAAATATGTTTGTTTCGCTGCTGACCCCCACATAATGCATGACGGAAGAACGGGGGAAATAGACCACTTTCCATCCTTTCCGCCACATGCGCCGGCACCAATCGGCATCCTCCCAGTACATGAAGAATTTGTCATCCAGGGGCCCCACGTGGTTAACGGCCTCTCTTCTCACCAGCATACAGGCGCCTGAAACCCAGTCCACTTCCATCGGGGTCACCCCATCGCTTCGGGCGGTCAGGATATTTTCCCGTGTAATGGGATTGTTGGGGAATATTTTGGAAAGAATGGATTTTCTCCCAAAAAGTGCCGTGAGGGGGTTTGGAAAGGCCCTTGCCGACCCCTGAATGGCGCCGTCAACGTCAAAAATCATGGGGCCCAGAATGCCCACGTCCGGATGCTCCTCCATGTACCCCATGGTATCTGAAAGGAGACCGGGTTGAACAAGGGTATCGGGATTAAGAATCAAAACATAAGGGGCAGACCCCTGCTTCAAGGCGTTGTTGACGGCCTTTGCAAATCCCAGATTTCGGTGGTTTTTGGTGAGCAGCACTTCCGGGAAATCCCTTGTCAAACGATCAACATCATCCCCTTTGGAAGAAGCATTGTCATGAACGTGAATCGTAAGGGATATGGCGCCCGCGGCATTCAGTAAGGACTCAACACAATGCAACAGCGGAAGCGTGCTGTTATAATTGATGATGATGATATCTAAACTATTCATTGGGGAGGCTATCGGTGAGATACATACCAAACGTAGGTGTCTTTTATTCCTGCTTCTAAAGGCATTTTTGCCTGCCAGCCCAGGGCCGTCAGTCTGGAAACATCCAGCATTTTGACCGGCGTGCCGTCAGGCTTATCCCCATCAAAATTAAGACCGCCATTGAACCAGCCACCACACGCCCCCACATCAGCCACCGCCAACA
>JAGHDR010000181.1 GCA_021159825.1 Deltaproteobacteria bacterium
ACTTGAACAATCTCTCCACCAACGATTTTACCTTCCTGGATACTCTTCAGACTTTCTTCAAACATTTCCATGAAAGAGCGATCGTCATCCATGCTCTCTTCGCTTTCGCTGGAATCGGCTGAGAGTTCGTCAGTAAAGCCATCCGGATCTTCCCAAATGGCGGCATCTGTGTTTTCTGTTTGTGACAATCCACTTTCGGACATTTCCTCTGTTCCTCTACTCAGCAACTTGCGTCGCCCCGGTTTGATTAGTGTCCGTTCACGAATGAGAAAATTTGTTCGAGTTCAAGAAAGGCGAAAATTGTAACCGCAAGAATACATTTGAGTATTTTGAGGATTACAATTTGAGCCTGACGCCGAAATCGGGCAAATTGGCCATTTGTGGATGGGCACTAATTAAAATTCTTGATTCTCATAATTAATGATCAATCAAAAAAACAAGGGCATCCCGTGTCAACGCACCAAGATGCCCCTTGCCAACATTCCAGAAATCCAATTCTAAAGGTTTTCGACCCGCTGAAATTATTTCTCCACGGGCCTTCGGTTATCTTCTTCGGCTTCAAAACACACTCAGCCACCCTCATCAAGATACTTGATTTTGGGTGGGAAGGATGGTGAAGAGGCAAAAATGAGGCCTCTTCATTGTTAAACAACTTGAATGAACCTTATTCCATAATCAAAAAATATCTCTCTAGACTAAACCTTTCGAATCATAATGTCAACAAAAAACCAATAGACCCACTAAAAAACACTCTACCCTGCACCGAACCTTTCAGAAAGCCCAACCTCACTTAGGGCCCTTTTCTTCTTGCGTTAAAGGTCGGGATGGTTATTGTGATGCTGATGCTTAGGAGCGTGGCTGCAATAACTTTCACAAGAAGGCGCATAGATTTGGGCCGGATTTGTTCGATCTGAAATCACAAAAGCTGAAGTAATAGCAAGCTATTTCAATGTTTTTGTGCCAAATATTAAATCGGGCAGATCGGGCGAAGATGGCCTGAAGCTATGGTGCATGGTTGGGGAAGTTATTGCGGCCACGTTCCTTAGGAAGCCGGATACACCATAATTGACAAAGTGTAAAGCAATAAATACAAAATGCCAAATAAACGTCATACTTTTTTTGCCACCTGCCCGAAAGGTATCGAGGAACTCCTTTATCATGAGATCCTTTCGTTGGATAACCCCGATGTAAAACAGACCCGTTCAGGCGTCTTTTTCAAAGGCGACCTTCAATCTGCATACAAAGTCTGTCTCTGGTCCCGCCTCGCAAACCGCGTCCTTCTTCCCCTGGCCCGTTTTGAGGCCGAAACACCGGATGACCTTTATATCCGGATTTACGAGCAGATACAATGGGATGACCACATGAGTCCCGGAGAGAAAATCGCCGTGGATTTCACGGCGGATCACACCAACACATTTCATTCCCACTATGCGGCCCTTCGCGTTAAAGACGCT
Source organism: Deltaproteobacteria bacterium (assembly GCA_021159825.1). Lineage (GTDB taxonomy): Bacteria > Desulfobacterota > DSM-4660 > Desulfatiglandales > Desulfatiglandaceae > NaphS2. The sequence continues at coordinate 1,455 of JAGHDR010000181.1, forward strand.
ATCGTCGACCAGTTTCGCGCCAAAACCGGATATCGCCCATCCGTTGATACGGAAAACCCCGACATTCGCATCAATGTTCACATGAAAAAAGACCTGGCACAGGTTTCCCTGGATTTGAGCGGACTCAGTCTGCATAAGCGTTTTTACCGAATAGAAGGCGGCGTGGCGCCCCTGAAGGAAAACCTGGCCGCCGCCATATTGCTCCGGGCACATTGGCCTCAACTGGCCCGGAAAGGCGCCCCCTTAGTGGACCCCATGTGCGGATCGGGGACCCTTTTAATTGAGGGCGCGCTCATGGCCATGGACAGGGCGCCGGGGCTCTTGAGACCGCGTTTTGGCTTTACAAAATGGAAACAACACGACCAGCGCGTATGGCAAATTTTGCTGAAGGACGCAAAAGCACGGGCGGAAAAAGGCACTCGAAAAACCTCCCAGGGATTTTTTGGTTTTGACAGAGACCCTGAAATCATTGCTCAAGCGCGGAAAAATGCGTCCCGCGCAGGTATTGAGGATGTCATTTCGTTTCAGGCACGGGATATCAAAGCCCTTACGGCGCCTGAAACAACGGTTCCGGGATTGCTGATTGCCAACCCTCCCTATGGGGAACGCATGGGCAAAAAGATGAATCTTGAAAACCTCTATAAAACTCTGGGGGATCGACTGAAAAAGCACTATGAAGGCTGGTCGGCCGGCGTATTTACCGCCCATCCCGATCTGGCCAAAAAAATGGGCATCCGTGCCAGGAAACAATATCATCTTTTTAATGGCCCCATCCCCTGCAGGCTCCTCAACTTTGACATTCGGGAAGAATGGGTTATGCACAAAAAAACACCCGGTCGCCCATTGCCGCCGACCAGTGTAAAAGCGGATCAGGAACCCGGCTCGGAGATGTTTCAAAACCGCCTGAAAAAAAACCTGAAGATCCTTGGCAAATGGGCTCGAAAAGAGGGCATCACCTGTTACAGGCTCTATGATGCAGACATGCCTGAATATGCCGTCGCCATTGATGTTTATGAAGATCAATTACATGTTCAGGAATACCAAGCACCTGACAGTGTTTCCCCGGAAAAGGCAAAAAAACGGTTGCGCCGGGTTCTGGCGGTCTTGCCCGGAATATTGAAGGTACCGAACGAGAAAATCATTTTCAAGGTAAGGGAAAGAAAAAAGAAAGACGCACAATATGAACGGTTTGATTCTCAAGGCCGTTTTTTTGAGGCCAAGGAAAACGGCCTCCGTTTTCTGGTGAACCTCACCGACTACCTGGACACCGGGCTTTTTTTGGATCAAAGACTTCTGCGGGAACGGATGGGAAAGGCATCTGCGGGAAAGCGCGTATTGAACCTTTTCTGCTACACCGCAACAGCGACGGTTTACGCGGCAAAAGGCGGTGCTGCCGCCACCAAGAGTGTTGACATGAGCAAAACCTACCTCAAATGGGCCGGAAAAAACCTGGTCCTAAACCGCTGTGATGGACCGGAACACCAGCCAAAGCATCAGTTGGTGCAGGCCGACTGTCTGGAATGGATTGCCGCATGCAAAGACCGCTTTGACGTGATTTATCTGGATCCCCCGACCTTCTCCAACTCCAAACGGATGCAAACCTCTTTTGACATCCAACGGGACCATGTAGAACTGCTGACCCGGACCCTTCGTCTTCTATCCCCCGACGGGCTCCTGATATTTTCCTGCAACCGCCGAAAATTCAAATTGGACCCAAAGGCTTTGGAACAATGGCATGTTAAAGAT
>JAGHDR010000292.1 GCA_021159825.1 Deltaproteobacteria bacterium
CCCCCAGGGAAAAGGAGTTAATAACACTGTTTGACCTTGGCATGAACCATTATCTCAACATGGCGTGGGACCAGGCCATCTTGGCTTTTGAAAAAGCGGCAGAAATTGAATGGATTCCCGATGGGAAAACCACGCCGTCAGAGGTTTATATTGCCCGTTGCCGGGGCTGCAAAGAAAATCCCCCTGTAGCGCCCGGGGAAACATGGGACGGCGTTTTCCATTTAACAAAAAAATAGACCTTGCCCATCAATTTTTTCGTGATTGACAATGAAAGAGAGGAATGGAATGAAACCAAGCCATTTAAAATCGTCGTTTTTATTCATCATGATCATGTTTTTTTCCACGGTATCCACACCTTTTGCCGGGGTGAAAATGGACTTTCAGCACAAGCTAACCGTGGACAATCCACCTCTGGATGTGGTGACAACGCCGGACGGCAAATATATATTTGTGTTGACGAACAAGGGAAACCTTTCCGTGTTTGACCAAAACGGTGCTCTGCAAAATAAAATCCATGTGGGGGATCAAGTGGATCAAATCAAAATGGATCCACAAGGGAATCGACTTTTCATCACCAGCCGCTCGGGAAAAACGATCCAGATCATTGCATTGGACTTTTTTGTGGAGATCAACACGGCGGACGCACCATTCAAAGGCCCCCGGGATGCACCGGTGGTTTTCGCTGTTTTCAGCGATTTCCAGTGACCTTATTGCGCCAGGGTGAGCCCTGAACTTGAGCAGTTGCTCAAGCAATACCCGAAATCGGTAAAGGTCGTTTTCAAGAATTTTCCCCTGAGCAGCCACAAGTTCGCCAAAAAGGCAGCTGCGGCAGCCCTTGCTGCGGGGCGCCAGGGAAAATTCTGGGAATTCCATGACGAATTGTTTAAACACTACCGAAACCTTAACGACAAAAAAATTGTTGACATCGCTCAGAAAATGGGGCTGGACGAAGCGCAGTTCAACAAAGACCGTCAGGACCCGGAAATACTGGGGAAAATCAGCCTGGACTATGAAGAAGGGCAAAAGATCGAGGTAAAAGGCATACCCGCGATTTTCATGAACGGCAGGCGTATAAAGAACCGAGATATGAGGAATCTCAAGAACATGGTCGAAAAGCAATTGGAAAAAACCCGATAGATGCCATTCATGTGCCGACACCCTCAATTCCCATTTGGGCGAACTCCGCTACAATGCAATCCTCCCAGCCCTTGTTGGCTTTCGGATTGGCCGGACTGGGGTGCGTAATTCGGCCCACGGCTACGTCTAGCCCAACCAGGGCCGCCTTTGCCCGATCTGCGGCGAATGCGCCGATCCCCACCACATGGCGGGGCTGAAAATACAGCACCGTTTCACGCAATGCCTGATCGCAGGGGGCAAGCAGGGGCTTTCGCTCGGCCACGGGAATCTGATTCGGCGTCCGATTCCGGCCGCTTTCCTCCACAAACATGAGGGGGCAGTAATTGGCCACAAAAAAGCGGCTGAAAAAGTTTTCAGGCCTACCGAACGTCCTTTCAGCCCAGCTCCAGAGCCGCTTTCCACTGACTTCACGCCTTTTGCACAAAAATCCTTCCACTGGCCGTTTGGGATGAAACATCTCGGGCACGCCATGATGTGCTTGTATTCCCATCCAATCCCTTACAGCAGAGATTTCCCCAAACGGGATGCCGGTCTGGACCATGCCCCAGGGCCCTGGATTCATCCCCAGCAGAAGCACCTCCTTCGGTCCCCCCCCATATTTCTTGAGATATTCATCATAGGCTGATCTGGCATATTTGAGGGGGTTGTAAATGTGGGTCACCGGATGGCTGAATTCAAGCGGCGCCAGTGCTTCTAAAAGATCGTCGGTTGTTTTAAACAGATTCTGCATCGTTGCTCCTTAACCCGTCAAAAAGGTTGTCTCAAAAATACTGTTTTTTCGTCACAATCATTGACATCCGTCGCTTAAACCGGTATTCGTGATAAGTAGTTTTGACTCATTTTCAACCCACCTCGTTTATATCATCGTTTATTGTCATTTCATTTAAGAAAAGGAGGAAATCATGAAAGCCGTCATATCAGGTCAGTGCATGGGAGATCGGAATTGCAATGATCTTTGTCCGCAGGTGTTTCAATACGATGAAAACGAATTGAAATCAATCGTGAAAGTTGACGAAATCCCGGAGCAGTATAAAGAGATTGTCCGGCGTGCGGCCGAGGAATGCGGCGCTGATGCCAGTGAGATCATTGAGGACTGAAAATAACAACCCTTTTGTCGGCTCTGATCATGGGGGGACGGGTTTTCCGGCAGACCCTGTTCCGAAAATAACTTTTTCTCATAAAAACAGCGGCGTACTTAGATAGCGTTCTCCCGTGCTGGGCAGGATAGCAATGATGGTTTTGCCTTCATTCCCGGGTTTTCCGGCTGCTGTGAGGGCCGCCCACACCGCAGCACCTGACGAAATACCGCATAGAATCCCTTCCATTGACGCCATGTTTCGGGCCGTTTCAAAAGCCTGGCCGTTGGTCACGGTGATAATTTCATCGATGATATTGGTATTGAGCACTTGAGGCACAAATCCCGCCCCGATTCCCTGAATCTTGTGGGGACCCGGGTTTCCGCCTGAGAGTACCGGCGAATCGGCAGGCTCAACAGCGGAATGAAATAACCCGGATAGAGAATGCGAAAGGCCCGATGAAGAAGATCGATAATGGCTTTTCTGGAAGAGATGGGCTCCAGCCCGATGTGATCGAAGCAATCATCGCGGCTGCAGGACAACACCAGTTCGTCGACAATCCCCGGGATCTCGCTCCGGAATTTCCGGGAGGTTTTCCTCTCAATGTCACATTGCGTTTTCTTCAACTCGGCATCCATCTCTCGCCTGCCTCCAATCTTTTTCAAAGGGGCATCTTATCAACACCGCAGGACCCGGTTTTTTCTTCCCAGAAGGGAGACATTTTTCTCAGCTTTTCGATGATGGGGGGCATGGTTTCCACCACAAAATCAATTTCTTCCGCCGTATTATAAATACTCAAGCTGAAACGGATGGAGCCATGGGCCATGGTAAAAGGAACCCCCATGGCGCGAAGCACATGGGAAGGTTGCAAGGAACCTGATGTGCAGGCGGAGCCCGATGAGGCGCAGATGCCGTAATCATCCATTTGAAGCAAAATGGCTTCCCCCTCAATGAATTCAAAACTGATATTGCTGGTATTGGGCAGACGAAGGGCCTTGCCCCCGTTGACATGGGTCTTGGGCACCCTGTTTATGATTTCCCGCTCCAATTTATCCCGAAGATCCTTTACCCGCGTATTTTCATCCGCCATGTGCGCCAATGCCAGCTGGCAGGCCTTTCCCAGGCCGATAATACCGGCGGTATTTTCAGTACCGCCCCGCCGCCCCATCTCCTGGTGACCGCCGATGATGAAAGGGGAAAAGGGCACCCCTTTCCTGATATAAAGAATCCCTACGCCCTTGGGAGCGTGGAGCTTATGACCGGACAGGGACAACATATCTATGTGGCTGCTTTTCATATTGATGGGAATTTTTCCCGCAACTTGAACCCCGTCCGAATGAAACAGGATCCCGCGCTCCCCGGCAAGGACAGCGGCTTCCTCCACCGGGAAAATGACACCGGTTTCGTTGTTGCCCCACATGATGGTAGCAATGGCCGTATCCGGTGTCAGGCTTTCTTCATAAGCCGCCATATCCAGGTTTCCCTCTTTATCCACGGGGACTTCCGTAACCCGGTATCCGTTATTGGCCAGGTGTTCGCAAAAGGATTTAACAGCCGGATGCTCCACACGGCTGGCCACGATATGGCGCTTATCGGGGTTCAACTCGAGAGCGGACCGTATGGCGGCATTGTCTCGCTCCGACCCGCAACAGGTGAACAAACCTACCACCGAACCCTACGCCTACCATACACACCCCC
>JAGHDR010000043.1 GCA_021159825.1 Deltaproteobacteria bacterium
ATCCTGAACCCTTCTATTTTTGCCATGGTTATTCCTCTCCCTTTTGTGAAACGGGGAAAGGGAGATTGGGCGACGAGGTGAATCTTACCATTCCGCATCTCCGCTTCACCGCATCTCCGTTTCTCAACGAATCAGCCATTTGTCAGCCTTACGCTAGGTTTCCTTGCGCTCTTCATAGTTCATGGGTCTATGATCCTGAACCGTGAACCTCGTAACTTTGAATATGAACCGTTACGGTTTCTTGACAATTGATGCCACTTCTTCCCCGGAGAGGACTTCTTTTTCTTCCAATTCGGCGGCCAGGGCATCCAAAATAGGCCTGTTTTCCTTCAAGAGCATTCTTACCCTTTGATAACTCTCATGAATGACTGTTTTAACCTCGGCGTCTATCTGTCGTGCTGTTTCCTCGCTGTAATTTTTCTCTTCATTATATTCTGTTCCCAAGAACAGTGATTTGTTCTTTTTGCCAAACGTAATGGCGCCTAACTTCTCACTCATCCCATAGGAGCAAACCATATTTCGTGCCAGTTCCGATGAATGTTCCAGATCGTTCTGAGCGCCTGTGGAGATATCCCCAAAGACAATTTCCTCGGCAACCCGGCCGCCCAAAAGAACAGCAACCTGATCCAGGAGTTCATTTTTGGTGGCCATAAATTTTTCTTTTTCCGGAACCTGAAGCGTATAGCCCAGAGCGCCTATTCCCCTGGGAATGATGGAAACTTTGTGGATCGGCTCACCGGTGGGAACCAGTTTAGCGATTAGTGTGTGACCCGATTCATGGTAGGCCACACGATGTTTTTCTTCCGTATCCAGGGTGCTGTTTTTCTTTTCCGGTCCGGCAATGACCCTGTCTATGGCCGCCTCAAAATCGGCCGTGGTAATGGAACCACGATTGATACGCGCGGCCAGGATGGCAGCTTCATTGGCGACGTTTGCCAGATCAGCGCCCACGAAACCGGGCGTTCTTCTGGCTATCATCTCAAGATCCACATCAGGGGCAAGCTTCAGCCCATGGATATGGATTTTTAAAATTGCCACTCTGCCTTTAAGATCCGGTTTGTCTACCACGATCTGGCGGTCAAACCGACCGGGTCGCAACAGCGCCTTATCCAACACCTCGGGCCGGTTTGTGGCCGACAAAACCATTACGCCTTTACCGGTATCGAAACCGTCCATTTCAACCAGGAGTTGATTTAAGGTTTGCTCTCTTTCATCATGACCGCCCATCACCATGGGGCCGCCGCGTTGCCTGCCGATGGCATCTAATTCGTCGATAAAAATAATACATGGGGCCTTTGCACGTGCCTGTTCAAATAGATCACGCACACGGGATGCACCCACACCCACAAACATCTCAACAAAATCCGAACCACTGATATTGAAAAAAGGAACACCCGCCTCTCCCGATACCGCCCGCGCCAGCAACGTCTTTCCCGTGCCGGGAGGCCCCACCAAAAGCACCCCTTTAGGCATGTGCCCCCCTAATCGTTGAAAGTGTTCGGGATTGCGTAAAAACTCAATGACTTCCCCGAGTTCCTCTTTGGCTTCGTCAACGCCGGCAGCATCTTTGAAAGTCACTTTTTGCTCGGTCTCCGCGTGAATATGAGCCTTGCTTTTTCCAATGTTCAAAAAATTCATGCCGGCGCCGCCCATTTTTCGACCCAGATAGCCCCACAAGAGAAAGATGATTGCAAAGGGGATTACCCAGGTAAACAGGAGGTTACTTAAGAAATGACTTTCTATTTTTACGCTATATTTAACGCCGTGTTTTTCAAGCGTGCCGGCCAGGGTCGCGTCATGGAGCGGTATTGTTATAAAACGGCGCGGCTTGCCTGTTTTTGGGTCCATTGTTCTCAATGTCCCTGAAATATATTTTTCCATGATGACGCATTCGGAGATCTGATCAGTGGCCAGGTAATTCTGAAATTCACTGTAAGGGATTTGCTCCCTTTTGACCTCAATTGTCGATTGAAAGAAGTAAAAGACGATCATCATCAGAACGAAATACCAGATAGAAAAAGGCCCCTGCTTCTGCCAGAATTTCCGTTCGGCCGGTTTATTGATTTCAATCTCCGGTTTTTTTGAATTACCCTGAAAATTTCTCTTTTTCACGGGCATCTTCCTCCTTTCTCAAAACCAATTCTTAACGATTCATGTCCTTTTATTTATGTAAGCGACTGTGGCTTCCTATCGGGGTTTTAACCCTTTCAAGATGCTTTTTTCCAAACCATCCATGCTCAAATATCCTGTAAGCGCCCAATTTGACAAAATCATTGAATATAAACCAGGATAAGGCATACCCCCACACAAAGAGAGCAAGTTTCCATCCTATGGGAGGAAGAATAATACCATAAACAACGATCAATGTGGCAACCAACTGGGTGAATATAATGGCCAGGAATAAGGGCATTGCCGGTTTAACCGACCAGAAGGGCCCCCTTGTTCGGGCAACAAACAGGGTCATATGCCCTGCTACGGAGAGTTTTAAATAGATAAAAGACTGAAGGCTCTCATGGCTCAAGTGCATCATCTCATTGCCGATATACAAAATACCAAACGAAGACGCTACGCCCGCAAGGCCGAGAGCAGTGGCAACGCCCAGAAGGATTTTCATATTCCATTTTTCCGGTTCATTGGAATATGTAACATTATCATAGGCAATCGTCATGATCGGCAAATCATTTAACAGGGCCAAAAGCACGATCATGATGGCAGTGACGGGATAAAAATTGAATACCAGAATAGAAAAGGTCATGAATATCAACACCCGGATAGTCTCGGCTATACGGTATATGGAGTAGTTATTCATTCGTTGAAATATCTGGCGGCTCTCTTTAATAGCATCAATGATCACCGACAGGCCCGGCAGGGTCAAAACAATATCCGCCGAAGATCGTGCGGCATCGGTTGCCCCGGAGACAGCAATTCCGCAATCGGCTTTTTTCAGGGCCGGCGCATCATTGACCCCGTCCCCCGTCATCCCCACAATATGATCTCCCTTTTGAAGAATTTCAACAATCTCATATTTATGTTCGGGAAAGACCTGAGCAAAACCATCCGCCTCCTCAACAATCTTTAATGCCTTGCGGTCTTTATGCTCCAGAAAAGAACTGGCCAGTACAATATTTGTCCCAAGATTGAGGTCACTGGAAATCGTCCTGGCAATGGCCGCATGATCGCCGGTCACCATCTTCATTTTTATCCCCATCTCCCTTGCCATTTTTATGGTAGCGGCAGAGTCGTCTCTCGGAGGATCAAACAGGGGAATCAAACCGGCAAATGTCCATTTTCCGGTTGTATCGGTTTTTGCCGCGCCGAGTGTCCGGTAGCCCTTTTCAGCCAGCCTGTTCACCTCCCGGTTGATCTTCGGCGAAATCTCTTCCGGGCTATCCAGCAAGGCAAGAATAACCTGGGGTGCTCCTTTAGAAACCTTAAAAGTCTTTCCCTGATCGTTCTTGATGACGGCTTCAGTCCTTTTGCCCACCGGATCAAAGGGCGTATAGGAGATAATTTCGTATTTTTTAATGGCTTCTTCGGGTGAAAAATCATCCGTTCCCTCAAGAATGGCCAGATCAATCGGGTCCTGGTCTTCCGGTCGCGATGCAAGGGCGGCAAACAGAATGACATCTTTCGGCTGATAACCGTTAAAAGATATCGGCGTTGCAAGGGTAAGCTCGTTTTGGGTCAGGGTTCCGGTTTTATCGGAACAGAGCACATCCATGCCTGCCAGCTCTTCAATGGCCTCAAGCCGGCTGACGATGGTCTTTTTTTCCGCAAGCTTTCGTGCGCCTATGGCCATGGTTACCGACAGAACGGCGGGAAGCGCCACGGGAATGGATGCCACGGTCAAAATCAGCACAAACTGCACGGTTTCGATGAAATTTTCGTGACGGAAGAGAGCAACTATCAGAAGCACGATGACCAGCCCGATTGTGATCATTATGAGATAGTCGGCGATTTTGATGACCGCCTTCTGAAGGTGACTTTTGGTGGTGGCCTCTGAAACAAGTTTTGCGGTTCTGCCGAAATAACTTTTCATCCCTGTAGCGGCAACCAGCGCATCCATCTCACCCTGTTTAATAATAGAGCCGCCATAGGCCGAATCTTCCGTATGTTTCTCAACCGGCAGCGATTCGCCGGTCAGAGCGGATTCATCCACCAAGGCGTAATCACCCTTAACCAGCTTTACATCAGCGGGAACTATATCGCCAAGACGAATTCTGATCAGATCTCCGGGGACAAGCTCTCGCGCCGGGATGATTTTCCACTTTCCATCCCTCAGTACTCTGGAAGTCAAGGCCAGTTTTTTCTTGAGCAGTTCAATCGCATTATCGGCCTTGTACTCCTGCCAGAAACCCACCACCGCATTGATCAAAAGCATCAAAACAACAATGCCGAAATCGGCCCAGTGATGAACAGCGGCGGAGAGTATTGCGGCAATCTCTATCATCCAGGGTATAGGCCGCCAGAAATATGTCAAAAGTTTCAAAAAAGGGCTGACCTTTTTTTCTGTAATCTCATTATAACCGTAGTCTTTTAGTCTCTTTGAGGCCTCCTCCGCTGATAATCCCCTGGAGGAAGCCAATAGTCTTTTAAACAAATCTTCCACGGATAACGATTGAAAATCATAGGTTTTTGTTTGGTTGCTGGATGTTGACATGTTTTCCTCCTCTTTGCAGGTTCAGATAGCAGTGAGCTTTATCTTGGGAATCAGTTCCAGAAATTGGCCTGAAAATCGATATATCCAATAGCACCTATAGGATTTGCCTATACTTATGAAGCTTATAAATTGGTTTCACTATTTTTAAACGTACATGTCCTTATCAAGTATAGTGGAGCATAAAGTTAGTAGTAAGAGCTATAAAACTGCGCTTACTCTATTCCCGAGTTTGTCATCAAGCCGTTGCAGTCGAATAAGCTCCTTCTGCTGAAGGATATGGC
>JAGHDR010000013.1 GCA_021159825.1 Deltaproteobacteria bacterium
ATACAATATATTATCAAAAAAAAGGCATCTGAAAACATGTCGCGGGAGGGGTTTGCCCTGTCAATAGGTGGTGTTTCATATAAAACCGGTTGCGAATGGCGCCGATCCCTTCCACCACGCATTCCACCACATTGCCCGGGTTTAGCGTTACGGGCGGGTCCATGAAAATGCCCACGCCCGCGGGCGTGCCGGTGGAGATAATGTCCCCCGGCTCCAGGGTAATGTCGCAACTGATGCTTTCAATGATGGCGGGAATGTCAAAAATCATATCCCGGGTGTTGCCGTCCTGCATGATTTTACCGTCTACAGTGGCGGTCAACCGGAGGTTTTGGATGTCGTCCATCTCATCCGGTGTGACAATACAGGGCCCCATGGGTGCAAAGCCGTCGTAGGATTTTCCTCGGAACCATTGCTTGTCCGCAAACTGAGCCTCCCGCCCGGAAACATCATTCATCACCGTGTACCCGGCGATAACACTGAAAGCATCTTGCCTGGAAACCCGTTTGCACTGTTTCCCGATCACCAGGGCCAGTTCCACCTCCCAGTCGATCTTGCCGCTCTCTCGAGGCATCAGGACCGGATCTTCCGGACCATTCAGGGTGTTGGGGGTTTTGCAGAAGATCAGGGGCGTCTCGGGCGTTTTCATGTTCCCTTCTTTGGCGTGCTCGGCATAGTTTTTCCCCAGGCAGATGATTTTGCCGGTAGTATGAACAGGGCAACCCAGGCGCACCTTCATTTCCGTGCCCGAATGATCCACGTGGCGAAGCTTTTCCGACCACTGGTCTTTAAAGAAGGCCGGACCGATATCCGGGATTTCCGGAAACAGTTCCCGTAAATCAATAATGGCGCCGTCCTTCATAAGCCCCGGCCGTTCTTCACCCGATTTCCCAAATCTTATCAGTCTCAATTTATTTTCTCCTTATAATGATCAATAATCATAATTCCAGTTGAATCCCAGCCCCGCGCCTGACCGGGTGCCGGTTTTGCTCTCAACCGTGAAATTGGGGGTGATGTTGACCTCAACAACCACATCCTGCTTTGCGTCCGTTATGTCCTGTTCAATGCCTACATAGACCCGATCAGTGACATATTTTCCCATGGAGACGCTCGGCCCGGGGCTGTTATCGCTGTCATCACCGTTGTTTTTCCCATTTTCGTCTCCGCCATTGAAATTGAGGCGATCCAGACCCAGGAAGCTTCGCGTTTTGCCCATCACATCGGGTCCGTAGCCCCCGGCCAGTTCGTTCACTGAATAGGCCAGTTGAAGGGCCTGAAAGGTGTTTAGTTTGGCTACGGATTGTCCAAAGAGAATTTGCGCCATGATTTCGTCCTGGGGAAGGGACGGCTGGGAGGACAGCTTCAGCTTGAAGGCATCGGCAGGTCCGCTAACATCCACCTGTGCGGTAATTTCTCCGGCATTCACCTGGGTGTTAATGTTCAGGAAAGGCACGGGGGGCGTGGCGCCGTCAAAGGCAATTTGTCCGCTGATGACTTTAAAGGTTCGGGAAAGGCAAAGAAAGGTCCCCCTGACCACATTCAAAGTTCCTCGAACCACCGGGTTGTCGGCAGGCCCCCGTATCGTCAATCGGCCCTTGAATTCCACATCCAGCCCGCGGCCTCGAACAAAGCATTTATCGGGGATGTTGACCCCCATATCCATTTGAATCAGTGTTTCGCCCTTATTGGATTTTGACTTTTCCGATGCTTCGGCTGTGGGATCATTGATGATTGTGACGGGAATGACCGTTACATCCGGCGGAAAACGTTTGGGAATGTTAAATTCCATACGGTCCAGATTGATTTCACCGGTCAGATCCATTCGTTCCTTATTCCCCTTGAGATCCAGGTTCCCACCGGCGGTCACCGTCAGATCTTCCTGCCGGAGCAGGGTGGCCTGTTTGAGTATCAATGCGATTTCCGTTCGAAAAGGGGGATCCACATGGGTTCGACCATTGAGGGATATGGTTCCCGTGCCGCCATCGGTGGCCGTCAGATGGGCCAGCCTCAGAATTCTCCCCTCGGCACTCATTTTGACCTGAATCTGATCCAGAAGCACGCCTTGTTCAACGTTTTCATAACGGCCTTTTTCGAGGGTTACCCCGCCGTTCAACTCCCATTTCTCCAATGAACCCCCTATCCCCATGTCCACGTTCACCAGGCCCCGCAGGCTTTGGTTGTCCATGGCCGGCAGTGTTTGCAGGACCGCCAGATTGAGTACGCCTTGAAGCGTTGCTTCCAGCCTGCCGTTTTTATCCATATCAAAAGCGAAAGGTTTAAGGGAGATGTGCGCAGGAATGCTGCCACCGGCTTTAAATGGGGTTTCCCCCAGGCCCGAGAGTTCCAGATCCGCCAGCAGGCGCTCCCCATCCCGTCTGGAATGGAGCTTTACATTCAGTAAAATGGGCTGGGCGCCGTCATGACCCATGACTTTGTATTCTTTTATATGCACGGCCACGTTCACCCCGGGATCCCCAAGGGGGCCTGAAAGTTCAAGGCTGACCTCAGCCGTTCCGTCCAAATCCTGTCCCACAAAGGGTTCCAGAAGGGAGAGGGGTAGATCGGTAATGCGAACGGTTGCATCCACCTTTTCCGGGTCCACATGGGCCATGGCCTGAAGCAACCCTTTGTCCATTTTCAATTGAAGGTCATCCAGCGCAATCCGCCCGTCATCATCGTAAGTCAGGGTGGCGGGTTTTTGCAGGTTGACTTTCAGGCCCTCATCGCCGGCTTTTAACGTGTTCAGCCGGAGTTGCCACAGGTTTGTTCTCTTGACCCTTATTTTTGTGGCCAGAAACAGCGGCGCTTCAGTGGCGGTTTTTACCATTCCTTTGGTTTCAAGGGTGATTTCGGCACCTGACAGAGCGCCTTTTGCCCCCAGGCTCAGGGTTTCAAGGCGCGAACTCCTGAAAGGCATATTTGTCGCTTTCAAGCTCGCTTTCCCCTGCATTTTCTTCAAATCGTCCACCCGGGCCGTCACGTTCAAGGTGGATGCTCCGTAATCCCGGTATTTCAGGTCTTTGAAGTTTGCATCCAGGGTGATGGTTTTATCGGCTTCAATTTGAAACGACCCCGCACCTTGTGCCTCAACGCCGGTCAGGGCCTGGATAATCTCAAGGGAGGTGATCCGGCCCTTGATCTTTCCGGAAAAATCTTCTGTTCCGGGGGTCATATCGAGGGATGCCGCCAGGTCAATGCCGGGCGCTTGAACCCGCGCATTTCCAACGGTCAGGGTTTTTCCGTTCCAGGCAAAATCGCTGTTTACTTGCAGTGGCTGATCCATGGCCGAGGCTTCCAGGCGGATCGTGCCGACGGGTTTTTGCGGCAGCCCTTTGGCATGCAGTTCTGTTTTCATTCCTTTGATCTCCAGGTTTTTGACCCGAAGACGCCGGGAGTTCAGATTCACATGGGCCTCAAAATCATCAAATTTCCCTGAAATTTTTCCCTGGCTTTGCACATCTCCCACAGGCAGGGTTGTTGCTTTTGAAATATCATCGATCAAATGATCCAGGTTCATCCGGTAGGCCACGTCAAATATGCTTTTTTTTATGTTGACCTGAGCCTTAATGGAAAGACGACCATCCAGGGGCGGCGCGTCCGGTGGCATCAGCACGGCAATATGATCCACCTGAACCCCCAGATCGCCGGAAAAGCGTCCTTCGGTAAGGTTCATGAGCGCTTTTTTTACGTTCACGGCTGCCCCCGGCAGGGTCATGTTCAGGGCTTTCACTTGCCACGTTGAAAAATCGGGACTTTGAGCCTCAATTTCCACCTTGAGCGGTCCTTGCAGCTTCGGCGCTTGTTGGACCCCCAACTTTTGGGCGGCAAGGGCCACGGAAGCACTTTTTAAGCCCGTAAATCTATTTTCAAAAAGGGCCCGGATGTTCAGTGTTGTTTCATTTACGGTTGCGTCTTGTGTTTTAAATCCGGCCAAAGCCGTGGATATGTTGACCTCGGGCGCCATGAAAGGTCCGGTGGCGGAGATGCTCACCGGCCTTAGGCCATCGAGGGAAATCCCGGTCCCCGTTAGAAACGGGGTTAGTTCGGCCCCTTCAATTAGGACCCGCATATCCATTTTTTCTTTTTCCAGATCGGCAGCCCCTTCCAGGGAAATGATCATGCTGCCGGTTTTGATCTCGAGTTCCTTGAGCAGGACTTCTTTTGCGGGGGAAAGCGACCCATTTAAGGTCAAATCCATGGTTTCAGATGTTATGACCCTCGCCACCCGGGGTGGCATAATTCGGCTATCAGCCTTTATTTGTCCACTCAATTGCAGGGTGACAGTCTCCTGATGGCTTACGTCATATTGGAGCGCCGCGTTACCATAACCGCCCATATTCAGATTTAGATCACCCTTCATATGGGAAACAGGCCCTTGTGCAGTTGCTGTCAATTGAATGTCCTCAAGATCCTTGAGACCCAACAGGCCTGCCACCAGTCCCCCTTTGGATTCATGGTAGGTCATATCAGCCGTCAGATGTTCGTTTTTCAGACCGTAAGCGGCTTTCAACTTAAACGCATTATCGTCCCGGTTCAAATCCAAAAGAGATGCTTCCGCCTGAATACGGTCTTTGGCGGTTTTTAGCCGGGAGTTCAGGCTGAAAGCCATGGGTTTTCCCGCGAGTGCCTCCCCCAGATCAATGCGCTGAAGCCGGATTTCCTGAACCAATATGTGGGGCAGCGAAAAAGCGCCGCTTTTTGTAGGTGTTTTTTCTTTTTTCGGAGCAGGTTCGCGGCTTTCGGGCAAACGGGAAATGGTCAGATGTTCCATTCGAAGCCATTTAACATGCACCAAACCCGAGATCAGGTCCCAGGGCTTCATGGAAAAATCGAACTGTTCCATTTTGAGCCAGGGACCTTTCGCATCCGAGATGGTCGCCTGTTTCAGAGTAATGGAAAAGGGCAAGAGCCCATTCAAGCCTTCAATCTCCACCCGATAGTCACCCGTTTTTTCGGTGACATCTGCAATAAACCCGGCCAGTTCTTTTTTGGCCCATTGCGTTTGAAGGCCCGCCCACAGGAGCAGGATCAGCACAACTAACCCGGCTACGGTCAGGAGGGTCCATTTGATCAGACGACGGACGACGGACGACGGATGACGGCGGGCAGATTTCTGTCCTCCGACCTCCGATTTCTGACCTCTGACCTCTGTCATCTGTCCCCCGTCCTCAAAAAGACTGCCCAATACTCACATAGATCTGGTAATCGCTGTCACCCCCCCCGGGCCGTTTCTTGAGGGGAACGGCCACATCCAACCGAACGGGTCCGATGGCGGTGTAATACCGCAATCCCAGACCGACCCCGTAAAGCATGTCCTGCTCACTGAAATCAGGAACCGTGTCCAGGTAGGCGGTTCCCGCATCCACGAAAGGGACGATACCGATGGCCTCGGTCACCTTGAAGCGCAGTTCCAGGGATCCGGTAAGCATGGCGAGACCGCCGAGAGGGGTATTTCCCTTAAGCGGCCCGGCCATTTGATAACCGTAACCTCGAACAGAACCGCCGCCCCCCGGATAGAACCGCAGATCGGCCGGCATTTTATTGTGATCGATGCTGAAAATCTGGCCGAAGGCGGCTTGAACCGCCACCACGATCCAGTTGCCACGATTGAAATTGTAATAGGTGCTGCCGCCCAATACATAGCGAAAAAAGTGAATGTCGCTCCGGGATATATCCTGATAGGGGGCCATGGCCAGGGAAAGATGATACCCTTGAATCGGATTCAGGATATTTTTGCGTGTATCCAGGTCTGCTGTCAGCGGTACATAAACGAGTTGGTATGTATTCCGTTCATCGGTGGCGTTGTCCTTGACCCGGGACAGGTGAGACCCCAAGCCCCCGCCGACCCGGAAGGTTTTGGTGAACTGCTGCTGAAGAATAGCCGTTGCAATACCGGAAGTGGCATCATAGCCATCGGTGGTTTCATCGTTGAAAGAAATCCGGGAAATGAAAGTGTTGTCCCGATTTAAGAACATGGGTTTATCAAAACGAAGGGCCGCGGTTCTTATTTCACTATTCAATATGGCGCTGGCTGTCAATTTTTCGGCCATACCGAAAAGGTTTCTGTGGGTCCAGCTGCTGTTGAATCCGGGACCGTAATCCGTGGTGTATTCCAGGCCCAGACGTACCGTTCGAGACGCCCGTTCCGTCAGTTCGACGGTCATGGGGAGTTGGCCTTGGACATCCACTTTTTCCGGATTCTTAAATGTAACAATACCAAAGAGATTGGTATCAAAAAGCGTTTGACGCGCCGCTTTGATTTGTCGGATGTCATAGGGTTCACCCTCTTTCCAGGGAATTAACTCATATACATATTGATCTTTAAGGCGCTCAAGACCCGTGACCCGGGTGGGACCGAAACGGGCGTAGGACCCCGGCGAAACCTGGAATGAGACTTCCACATGATTTGTTTTGAAGTCAGCCGTCACATCGCGATGACTGATTTTTGGAAAAGGATATCCGTTTTCCTTGTACCGGGTCAGAATGGCTTCTCCGGCCTTGACAACCAAGCTTGCGCTGTAGGGCGCGTCTTGAACCAATTTCAGCGCTGCGGGCGAGGGGAGGGGGAGAATTCCGGGAGGCGTGTCGGGGGACAGGTGGATGTTGGTTTTGGAAAAGGTAAACCGAGGCCCTGGATCCACTTCAAATCGTACGGCTGCCGGATAACGAACGACGGACGACGGCTGCCGGATAACGAACGATGGACCTCCGTCCTCCGTCCTCCGTCCTTCGTCCTTTGCCTCGGTGGCTTTCGGGGGAATGATCTCCAGTTTTATGGTGCCTCGAAAATAGCCGAATGACCGCAGTACTTTTTGCATTTCCGGGAGATCCCCCTCACAGCGACGTTTCAGGAGCGCCAGGCTTTTGGGTGGGTCATTTTTTTTTTGAACCGCAAGGGAAACCTCCCCAAGGAGCTTATGGACCGGGCTTTTTTTCAAGTTTTTGCCTGTTATCTCAACATTATAAGGTATACCATCTGTTTTTGTAGGCGCGGTTTCGGCGGACAGGGAAAACCCTGGCATCAACATCAGGTACAAAGTTCCGAATAGTGCTGCAGCAAACGGTTTTACGTGGCGTATGAACATCTAACTTCCATTCCAACAGTGGTAAAATATGAACCTCGGATGGTATCAAATTCAGCACTTTTTTTCAATCTTTATGTAGGAATTCCGAACCTATGGATGGGTTTTTCACAAAAAACCTGTTCCCAACGGGGTCTTTTGAAAGAAACGAATGGATGTCAAACCCCTCAGGTTCCACCCTCACGGTAACCGCGCCTGAATCGGAGATGCAAATGCTTTCGCATCCCATTTGCGCCAGCCGTTTCAGTACGGAAGGATGTGGGAATCGGCCAAAGCGGTCTTCACCTGAAGAAATGACGCAAACCTTTGGTGCTACCATTTTGAGAAACGCTTCTGAACTGGAAGTCCGGCTTCCGTGGTGGGGAGAAAGTAGTATATCGCTTTTGACCCGGTTTCCGGCGCGAGCCAAAAGCTTTTTTTCCCCGATTTCTTCAAGGTCGCCGGGGAAAAGAATGGATGTGCCGGCATAGGATATTCTGAGGACCATTGAACGATTGTTCAGATCTTTCCCTTTAGACGGGATAAGTACGGGCGAATGACTATTCGCCCCTGCCCCGGGTTCGGGATAAAGGACTTCGATTTCTGCGCCGTTAATGCGTATTTTTTCCTGAAGTTGTGCCGGCAGTTTTATTGAAATGTTATTTGCTTCCAACGTTTTCATAAGATCTTTGTAGCTTGGGGTTTTCACCGGGTCGCCGTTGTACCAGAATTCTTTTGGATAAAATGCTTCGGCAATGAAGCGAAGGCCGTTCATGTGGTCCGCCTGGGGATGGCTCAATGCCAGGTAATCGATGGTTCCGATTTTTCTTTGCCACAAAAAGGGCGCAAGTACCATTTTTCCGACATCAAAATGATTACTGGAAAATCCCCCTCCGTCAATCATCATTTTCTTTCCGCCGGGGAAACAAACAAGTGCCGCATTCCCTTTTCCCACGTCCAGAAAAACTACTTCCAGATCCCGGTTGAACTGCACCCGATGAACCCAGAAGGCACCATCAATGATGATCAGAAACACCATCGCGGTCAGGCCGAGTTTTGCCCATTTCTTGCGCCTGAAAAAAAACGCGAAAAATGTAAAGGCATAAAAAAGACATATTTCAAAAAAGTTCGGTGTAAAACTCCAGACGGATGCCCACGAAAGACTTGACCAGAAACTGATGATTTCCATCATGACATCCAGGCCCCAGGTACCGCACTGCAGAAAAAAAGCCGCCGGTTGGGATGAAAGCGGTAACGCCAAAACCGATAAAAGGCCCAAGGGCAGTACCCATAAGCCTAAGATGGGAATGGTTGTGAGGTTTGCCGGAATGGAGACCAGGGGAATACGGTGAAAATAAAATGTGGTAATGGGCAGAAGAAAATAGAGGGCGGAAGCGCTGACCGCTGCCAGACCTATGACATAGGTAAAAACCGATCTCGCAAAAGCATGGTTTTCGGTTGGCGTATTCTTGCCCATCTTGTTGAGGATTGAGGGCGTCAGCCACAGGATGCCGGTTACTGCAACAAATGAAAGCTGGAATGAAGGGGTGAAAATTGCTCCGGGATCCAGAAACAATATCACCAGACCGGCCAGGGCAAGTGTGGACCAGACCTCTTTTTCTTTTCCCAGAATAAGGGATATCAGGTACGCCAAGACCATGACCATGGCCCGTTGAGACGACACCCGGCATCCTGCAAGGAGGGTGTATCCGACCACGGGAAAGCAGGTGAGGAAAGCACTCCACTTTCGAATATCAATGGCGAGAATTAAACGGTATGATCGTGAAAGCCCCCATTTAAACATGAAAAAAGCGGCCCATGCCACCAGTCCGATGTGGAGGCCGGAGACGGCCAGCAGATGCCCCAGGCCCGATCTGTTAAACGTTTCTCTCAGGTTACGGTCAATTCCCTGCCGTTCCCCCAGAATGAGCGCGCGAAAAAGAGCGGCGTTTTGATGATCGAGGGATTCCCTGAAAAATGTTCTTACCGGCGCCTGCAGCTTTTCAATCAATCCTTGGAAAAAAGGGAGTTTCCCCGGTCCCATGGGAACAATGTATCGCCCGTCGCTAACGGCGGCGGCGCATGTGAACCCCGCAAATGTCATGGCTTTTTCGTAGTTGTAGTGACCTGGATTTCGAAAATTCTTAAAGGTTCGGAGGCGTGCGGGAAAACGGATTTTTTCCCCGGGCCGCAAGGG
>JAGHDR010000180.1 GCA_021159825.1 Deltaproteobacteria bacterium
CACTGAGAGCGATGAGGTCTTTGCCAAGTTCGGATTTGGCGCCGGCAACGGTTTGATGGAAGAGGGGAAATCCCCTTTTATCTTGGTCCCATGGGCCGCTGATGTACAGGATGACTACAAGGACATCAACGCCAGGAACCGTGACTATTTGCTCACGGCCTGGTACAAACATACGTTTAGTTTCAGCGAGGATCACTCCCTGGGGCTTACCGGCGGTATCATCGACGCATGCGACTACATAGATGAAAACGCCTTTGCCAACGACGAGTTCTCCCAGTTCATGAATGAAGCACTGGTGAACGGACCCAACGCTTTTCTGCCCTCCTACGACATCGGTGGGGCCATCGAGTGGGAAATCAGCGGATTTTCCCTGAAAGGTGTAGCTATGGCAATGGGGACCAATGGTGAAGAGGGCGAATTCGAGGAGCCCTATAACTTTTACGGAATTCAATTCGGCTACAATGTGGACTTCGGGTTGGGTGAAGGAAACTACCGGCTGATTGTGGATACCACGAGCAGTGGTTTCAGCAACGTGGCCGGCAATAAAAAGGAACGGCTGACCGGGGCGTTGATCTCTTGTGATCAGCAACTGGGGGAGATTATCGGTCTCTGGATCCGTTTCGGCGTTCAGGATGACGAAGCGGCTATTGATTACAAGGACATCTATACCGGCGGTGTGAATATCAGCGGCAACCTGTGGGGCCGTGAACAGGACAATATCGGTATCGGTTACGGTCATTTGAGGGGCGGAAATCGGGATGTGGACCACACGGATGTTTTCGAGGTCTATGGGCGGTTTGCCCTGAATGATATCTTTGCCATTACGGGAGACGTTCAGTACATGAAGGATTCCATGGATGTGGGCGACAGCCCGAGCGGGTGGATATTCGGACTGCGGGCGACTGCCGAATTTTAGAGTATTAGGAATAGGCCTTAACTCTCCTCCTAGGCCTTATGAGAGGCAGAGTCGTTGCGCTGGTTCCGGCGCAACGACTCTTACCTCTTCTCTTTATGAGGATAACGTTATGCATATCTCCGAAGGTGTCTTGTCCGGTCCGGTCCTGATTTCAGGAATTGCGTTGGCTGCGGTCGGCGTTGCGGTAGGACTAAAAAAACTGGATTACGACCGTATTCCCCGTGCTGCGATCCTTTCCGCCTCTTTTTTTGTGGCCTCCCTGATCCATGTTCCCATCGGACCCTCGAGTGTTCATCTTATCCTCAACGGGATTATCGGGCTCATCCTTGGATGGGGTGCTTTTCCGGTTATATTGGTGGCCCTGACGCTCCAGGCCATGCTATTTCAGTTCGGAGGTATTACAACCCTTGGGGTCAATACTGTGATCATGGCATTGCCGGCCGTTTTCTGCTACTATCTTTTCGGGCGCCTGGTCGGCAGGCAGCCCTGCATCGCCCTGTCTGCCGCGTTCGTCTGCGGCGCCCTTTCCGTTTTCCTGAGTGCCGTTATGGTTGGACTGGCGTTGACTTTCACAGATGAAAACTTTCTCAAGGTCTCCTATCTTGTGGTAACGGCGCACCTTCCCGTGATGATTATAGAGGGGATCATCACCGCGTTTTGCGTGGCGTTTCTGAAAAAGGTGCAGTCTGATATGCTCCCCGAATAAGAGGCATTCCTATTACCCTCTGGAGGAAAAAATGAAAAAATCCAGTTCGAACAAGAATCTCAAGCGCTGTAAAAGGGGCTTCGGATTAATATTTTTCATAATGGTTTATATCGCGGGGATCGGCCCTGCATTGGCCCATAAAGTGACTATCTTCGCCTGGGTAGAAGGGAACAGGGTATTCACCGAAAGCAAATTCAGCGGTGGAAAACGGGTCCATCAGGGAGATGTCATTGTCTACGATTCGGATGGTAACCAGCTCCTGAAGGGGAAAACCGATGACAAGGGAGAATTCTCGTTTGGGGTTCCCAAGAAGACTTCCTTGAAAATTGTTCTTATGGCGGGTATGGGACATCGGGGGGAATGGACCATCCCGGTTAGCGATCTCGAAGATGTGGCCGGGTCACAGACAAAAATAACCTCATCCCGGAAAACCGCCCCAAAAAAAACTGAGAAGCAGGCGGAAGGTCCTCATCTCAGCTCGAACGAAATGCGACTAACGGTAGAAGAAGCCCTTGACAAGAGGCTCAGGCCCGTGATGAAACTCCTCGTTGAGTCCCTGGAACAACATGATCCGACCTTCAGCGATATCCTGGGTGGTATCGGCTATATACTGGGTTTGCTAGGGGTTGCCGCCTACTTTAACTATCGCCGCAAATCGGCTGAAATTGACGGGAAGAAAACGGACTGATCTTTCATGTTGCAAGAGCCATTTTCCAAGGGAAACTCCCAGATACATCGTCTCGACCCGCGATTCAAGGTGGTTTTCGCGACAGTCTATGCCTTTGTTGTTGCCCTTTCAAACAGTTTTCCGGCCCTGATTGCGGCCCTTATCTTCTCTTTTGCTCTGATCTGTTTGTGCCGGCTGGATTTTTTGGAAGTTGCCAAGCGGGTCGCTTTGGTCAACGGCTTTATTATTTTTTTGTGGCTTGTCGTTCCCCTGACCTATGACGGTCAATCCATTTTCTATCTGGGGCCTTTCGGGGTGAGCCGTGAAGGCGTCCTGGTTTCAGCCCGGATCACACTCAAATCCAACGCCATTCTCCTGGCCTTTATCGCCCTGATCGCTTCGAACACCGTTGCCACATTGGGAAATGCGCTCGGTCGCCTGAAAGTCCCTGAGAAGATCATTTATCTTCTGTTGTTGAACTATCGATATATATTTGTGATGGAGGAAGAGTATCGTCGCCTGTTGAGATCAGCGAGTATCCGCGGATTTCGGCCGTCTTCGAACCTACATACCTACAAGACATACGCGTACCTCATCGGCATCCTGTTTGTGAGGGCCGCAAATCGCGCGGAACGTGTGTATAAGGCCATGCTTTGCCGCGGTTTTTCCGGGAGATTTTATTCCCTTCATGAGTTCTCGTTCTCACGACTCGATTGGATCTGGCTGATTGTTATGACGATTGCCATTATTGGACTGGAGGTCTTGGAATGGGTAAAGATAGCGTAATCATTCAGCTTGAAAACATTACTTTTTCGTACGCAGGGGGTAAACCTATACTGAATGATCTCTGCTTCACCCTCGAAGAAGGGGTAAAACTGGGGATTATCGGCCAAAATGGAAGCGGCAAAACCACCCTGTTGCATATCATCATGGGGCTCCTCAGGCCTTCATCCGGCACGATCCGGGCCTTCGGAAAGCCGGTTGAAACAAAAAAAGATTTCCTTGATGTCAGGCGCAAGATAGGATTTCTGTTCCAGGATGCCGACGACCAGCTTTTTTGCCCGACGGTCCTGGAGGATATTGCCTTCGGTCCGCTCAATTTGGGAAAAAGCCCGACAGAGGCCCGTGAAATGGCCATGGAAACCTTGGGAAGACTAAATCTAAAAGGCTTTGAAGAGCGTGTGACCCACAACCTTTCCGGGGGGGAAAAAAAGCTTGTGGCGCTTGCGACGGTCCTGGTAATGGAGCCGAAAGCGCTTATCTTGGATGAACCCACCACCGGTCTTGACGAGGATACCAATATTCGAATTATCACACTCCTGAATCAGCTCGACATCGGCACCATTATCGTCTCCCATGAGTACGATTTCTTAGCTCGCACAACTCGCGATGTCTATGGTATGCAAAACGGTCAAGTTATTCATAATGGGGACTCAAGTGCGCTTCACAGTCACTATCACAAACACTTGGCTGGGAAACTCAAGCACCGTCACGCAACATTGATTTCGCAACCTTGAAAGTTGTTTCTTTCCATTCTTCGAGAAAAGGGGGGAAGGGGGTCATTATGTTGCGAGTTTAGTTATGTTGTGAGTTTTATGATTTACTTGTATCCTATGCACCCCCCCCCCCGTGGATTTTGGTGCAGAAAACAAGGAACAAGCCGGGAAATAAAAAAAAGAACCTTTTTAGGGACAAAACCGAAA
>JAGHDR010000029.1 GCA_021159825.1 Deltaproteobacteria bacterium
CGGCCGAGTACGGAAACTGGAAAAGGGCCGTTATGAAAACCTTTGACTGGGTTCAATAGCGCTGTGAGCTTTCTAAAGCATTTTCAGGAACGTCTGGGGTTTCTGCCCGCAAACACCGTTAAATCCCTTTCGGGTAGCCCCAGGGTCTGGATCCATGGGGCGTCCCTGGGGGAAGTCCGGGTGGCTGCGGCGATTATCAAGTCGCTACAGGCGAAACTACCCGGCTGTACCATCATTGTTTCAACCGTAACGGAACATGGCCGAAACCTGGCGCTTGAGGTTTTCGAAAAAGAGATCCCGGTTGTTTATGCGCCGCTGGATCTGCCGGGGTGCGCCCTCAAAGCCCTCTCCTCGGTACGACCGGATGTGATGATTTTTCTGGAGACGGAAATATGGCCGGCCTGGATTTTTACAGCCCGCAGATTGGGCATCAAACTGGCCTTGCTCAACGGTCGCATTTCCCCACGTTCACTTAAAGGCTACCTGAAGTTCCGACCCTTTTTCCGGTCGGTTCTCAAAAACTTTGACGCTTTCAGCATGATTTCCAAAACAGACGCGGACCGTATTCATGCCATGGGGGCGCCCTCCGGCAGAATCCGGGTCAACGGAAATGCCAAATACGATCATACTATCATTTCACCGGACCCTGCCGTGGAACGGGAAATGCGGCGGATCTTAAACCTGGCCCCATCGGACCGGGTTATTGTGGCCGGCAGCACACGCGGGGGTGAAGAGGCCATGCTGCTTGACGCTTACGAAAGAATTCGCTCAAGATATCCGGAGATCCTCTTAATTTTGGCGCCCAGGCATATCAAACGGGCCGATGACATTTGCGCCCTGATTCGCAGTCGAGGGCTTAAGTGCCGGCTGAGAACGGAAATCGGCCGGGGGAAAACAGAACGAACCGCACAAATCCTTGTCATCGATACCTTTGGTGAACTGTTCAACATCTACAGCGTTGCAACCGTTGTGTTCTGCGGCGCCAGCCTGGTTCCCCTGGGAGGGCAGAACCCTCTGGAAGCGGCTGTATGGGGAAAACCCATCCTTTACGGGCCCCATATGGAAGATTTCCAGGATGCAAAAGAGATGCTGGAATCCGCGGGTGGAAGTCTGGAAGTGCCGGATTCCCGTGAACTGGCGGAAGCGTTCCTCGGGTTGCTTGAACATCCGGAGGAATCCGGCGCCCTGGGCCACCGCGCCAGGGAAGCAGCGCTTCAAACACAGGCCGCCGCCCACAAGCATGCAGAGATCATCAGGATGCTTTTCAAGAACGGAACTTTTTATAGAGAGGATATTCATGACCATTGACCGCGCCGTCATTGATGCTATGTACCAGGGTTTTTCCGGGAAAATCCGGAGCCGTGTGGACCAGGCCATCGACATCATGGTGGAAACCAAAAAGAACAACGGCAGAATCGTTGCCGTGGTGGGCAGCGGCCCCAACATCCATGAAGGGGTAACCACCCTGATTGCCGAGTTGATTCACAAAGGCCTCATCGACGGGGTCAGCACCAGTTCCGCCGTGGTCAGTCACGAGATGGCGGGGGCACTGGAGAAGGTCAAACGGGTGGAGGGAAAAGACCTGGGAATCGATGAAATGCTTCTTCCCATTGACGGACGTCTTGAGGTCAGCCTGCTTGCGCTGGATCAGTTGCACACCTATGAGAACGAAATTTCTCTGGATATGGATCTCTTCCGCAGGATGATCGGGGCCAGGGGGGATGTGATTACCAAAGTGGCGGGAAACATGGCCTATCCCACCGGCCTTCGCACCGAGCGGCTGGCGCGGGATGTGCTCGCACTGGCCCGGCGGTATGGCCTCCCTTTTGAGCAGGTGGCCGGTTTCGGGGCGGACCCTTACACCATGATCGGTGCCGGCGCCCAAAAAAACGTACCGGTTCTGGTGACTGTCCCTCAACTGATCGGGGGCGGAGAAGTGGGCTTGGCCGTGGGGGATTCCATTTCCATCTCGCAGAGATGCCGCAGGATCGCGGATCTCATGGAGAGCGCCGATGTGATCATTGAATCCGCCGTGGCCCTGAGCCAGGAAATTCACGACGGTCCCTTTGAACGGTACACGGGCCACGGCATCTGGGCCCACTGGGAAGGGGACCGGACCTATTCTCTCGCAAAAAAGAAAATCCTGCGGATCGACCTGGATCCGACCCTTGAAAAAGCATGGATGCATGAGCGAAAAGACGGCCGGGTATCCGGGGCCGTGGACCGGGGGCTGCCCAAAACAAAATCAATCGGGCTTCCCTTTCGAATGGAAATGTCCGGGTTTGCTCGGATTCCCGGGAGCCTTCCCATTGTGGGCGATATCGGCGAAATATGGCCCGTTCTGGCGACCCGTGTATCAGAGGCCCTCGACATTCGCTTGGATCTGATGAGCTACAAACAATCTACGCCCGAGGGCGAGGCTTTCAGGGAGTGGATTGTTCGCGAGGTTCAACCGCTGAACAGAAACCGCATGTTCAAGGCCCTCAGGGAGCGCACATAAGACTCTCATGAAACCTTTTCGGGCTGTGCCGATTTGAGCCGAACCCTTTTGAGCTTAACCAGGGTGGCCCCCCATCCTGATGACCCGTCATCCAGCTGATATTGAACCACATCCGGGTGTTTTAGAAGGTGCGCATGCACCGTGCGGCGGAGTACCCCTTTGCCCTTTCCGTGAATGATCCTGACGTCAAGAATCCCTTTTTGCATGCAGGCCCACAGGTATTCGTCCACCACTGAAGCCACATCCCGGGGGGCAAAGGTGTGAAGGTCCAGAACCCCGTCTATGGGAATTTCGACAGAATCGGAATCCGGCATTTAATGCCTACTTTTTGCATATGCGCCCTTCGATTTGTTTCTCTTCATGCCGCCGGCATGAGGTACGGATGAAACGCCTCACTGATCGCACAGCTGACCCGGCGATCGGTTCTGCCCTTTGGTAATCCACTCCAGAAAGCGACTGCCCCATCCATTTTTTTTCTTCCTGCTGTCTTTGTTTTTTATATTCATCAGAAATACCGGCTTGTTTTGTCCCCTTTACCGACCATACCGCGAAGTAAAAGCAAAGTTTGGTTTCGGTCTTCCACTGAATGTTTACGGCATTGTACTTGCGAGGCCGGTTCAGGGATAACACCCCGATGCCGGTCTCGACAATCTCGTATTCTATGGTTTCATAGCGCATAACACAGATATCCCTCAAGTAATATGATAAATGGATTTTCCAAGTTTAATCAAAGAACTGGAATCAGTCAAGGCTCCCGGAGCAATTGAAAAAGACGTTTGACTTTAACCATACCTTCAAATAGGATTTGCGACCATAGACCTTGGAGTAAATAAATTAAAAGTCGGAAAAGATAAGAAAAAGTCAGCAACAGGTGATAAAGATCATGCTGGATACTCAACTTTTGATGGATGATGTGCGTTTGGCAAGGGAATTGCTTGAAAACGCAGAGACAAACAGCGGAAGAATAAGCCCCTCGGACATCGTTTTCGGACTTCGAAATCTTCTCAAAATGAAATACTACCCCGTAGCGGTGAAATTCTTTTTTGAAGAAGCCGAGCTGGAGGATTTCAAAGCCAATACCGATTACCAGGTGGGGCTCAGGCCCTATACTTTTTGTCACTATGTGGCCGCATCGCGACAACGGGGAGATATTCTGCTTGGAACAAAGGACAAGTTAGGATGTTCCAACGCAAAATACGTGCTCGGCTGGAAAGAGATGGATGAGGCGGAAGTAAAGAGCCACCTGAAATACACCAAAAGCCGGGAGCAGGCAAAGAAATTCCTGAAAACCAAAAAGCGTCTGCCTCCGGGTTTGCTGGCATTTGCCACGGCGCCCCTTCACACCTCACCCTTTGAGCCCGATTTAGTTCATGGCATGTGCGACCCGCTGCAGTCGTATCATCTGGCCAACGACTGGTGCGCGGCCCATGATACCCATCCATTCGAAATGATCATGACCATGAACTCATCCATTTGTCATGGATGTGCCCAATGCTACGTCACCCAAAGGCCCAATGTTACCCAGATGTGCAGCAGCAGCAAAACAGCCGGGAAAACCGAACAGGGCGAAAAGAACTACATATGGCCCTATGAGCAATTTGAACCGACGTTTCATTGGACCCTGGAACGGACGGTTCGCGACGGAGGGGTGTCTTTTTCGCGAACGGGTGAAACCTATCCAGGCTTTGACATTTGCAAGCTGTGCAGTTTTTTGGTTTTCAAAAAGCCAAAGAAAAAAGAATAAAAGCGTACCTGTCGAAAAATCCGTCTATGGAGACGCGAAAAAAGTTATCCGAGTTCCTCCTCTTTTCCGGCCGTGGTAGTCTTCGTCATATAGTCGCTGAGCGCCTCCTGGAGGGTTTCCCCTGCCAGGTGTGCGCAATGTTGTTCTTTTTCCGGCGCTCCCCCCATTTTTTCAAGAATGCTTTCTCCAGTCACGTCCAGAAGTTCGTCCGGGGTCTTTCCAAAGGCCATCTCTGCCGCAAAAGATCCACACGCAGCACTGGACCCGCACCCATCCGTCTCAAATGCCGCCTCGTTAATGCGATCATTTTCAAACCGTAGAAAAATTTCCATGGTATCACCACAGGGACCGGTTACACGGGCATATCCGTCAGGATTTGAAAGCACACCACGGTAGAGGGGTTTGATCATTCGGTCAAAAGCAGGAACACCGTAGCCGTCATTTTTCAGGAAAATCTCCTTCTGGAGGTTTTTCACATCATCATTCACATTATCAGCCATTGCGTTTGTCCTATCTTACAACGGTGCATCCGGAAGGTTGCCCGGTCTCAATGAAGTCCCTCTTCACGATCATGAACCGTTACAATTTCATCCACCATTTTGTTAAATTCCCGGGAGAATACAATCGCCTCGTTATCCAATACCGCCAACCCGCCGGCATCCCCCTGAATAACCACTTCCGGATCCAGAGGCAGGCGTCCCAAAAACTTCAGGCTTTCCTTCTTGGCGGTCAACATGCCGCCGTTGGTTTTGAACAGTTCGATACTTTTTCCACAGTGGGGGCAATCCAAACCGCTCATGTTTTCCACGAGGCCCAAGATCTTCATATTGACCTGGCGGCAGAAATTGATGGATTTCCGTACATCCGCCAGAGATACTTCCTGAGGGGTCGTCACGATCAGGGCTTCAGCCCCGGGGATGGTTTGGGCCACCGTCAAGGGCTCATCGCCTGTTCCGGGAGGGGAATCAATGATCAGGTAATCCAGATCATTCCATGCAATATCGGAAATAAACTGTCGAATCACACCGATTTTGAGTGGCCCCCGCCAGATGGTCGCAGCGTCTTTGTTTTCTCCCATGAGGGGTTCAATGGAGATGACTTGCAAGTTGGGAAGATACTCGATGGGTTTAGCTTTCTCACCATTGGCGTCGCTCTGAATGTTTCCCTTCAACCCAAGCATACGGGGGACACTGGGGCCGTGAAGATCCACATC
>JAGHDR010000279.1 GCA_021159825.1 Deltaproteobacteria bacterium
CTGGATCAAAACCCGGATTTTTCAATACTGATTCGGCGGGGGCTACCCGGAATGGGAGGTTAGCACGTGAAAAAAAGACGACCCCGCAATTTTGAGTGGCTCATGCTGAGCCTCTCCATCTTCATAATACTCTTGATTGGGGGATGCGGTGGCGCCGTCGGAACCCGGGACGTGGGGTTTCGAAAGGCCTATGAGCAGATCAACACCAATGCGTTTTTAGATGAAAATTACAGTACCACCTCAAAAAACGTGCTCCAGCGCTACAACATGGGGCAATTTTTCAAAAAAGATCCGCTGAAGTGCCTCAATGAACTACACCAAAAAATCAGAACGGACACCGTAGGGATCTGCTTTTTACCCTGGCTGAACTGAATTATTTCACGGCAAAGTACACCCTCCGGGACCTGGACGACAGCCCGCTTCCGGAAAACAGACCCTATTATCTGGACGCCGCCATCTATGCCTATTTTTATCTGTTCGATGAAACCCGGAACAAACCTGCGAATCCGTTCAACCGACGTTATCGTCTGGCGTGCGATCTCTACAATATCGCCCTTGCCGAGGCAATGACCAATGCCAAAGGAAATCTGGTATTTAAGACCGGCATTCGGAAATTGCCCTTCGGAAACATTGATTTAACCCTTGATGCGGGGAATTTTCCCGTCAAACTGGATCTTTTTGAAAAGATCGTTGCCGCGGACCGATTGGATATTTACGGTCTCAGCAAACGAAACCGGGATGCGGGTCTGGGCGTTCCCTTCATTGCTCAGGGCAAAAAAACATCGGAACTGTCCATCAAGCGCAGTTCGCCCGGAACCCTGTTCATGCGAATTGAAGGCGGTATTCAAAACCTTGAAACCGGGTCACTGAAAGGGAACCTGGAACTGTACGCACCCTTTGATCGAACCCGTGTGAAAATTGAGGGGAAATCCGTACCCCTTGAAAGTGATCTGAGTGCCCAATTGGCCTACAACCTCAATCAGCCTGACTTCTGGATGCTGGATATCGCGGGGTTTTTTTCGGGAAAAAGCGCCATCCCCACGGGTCTTTACCTCACCAAACCCTTCAATCCAAAGCAAATCCCCGTCATCTTCGTCCACGGCACCGCCAGCAGTCCAGTCTGGTGGGCGGAAATGGCCAATACCCTTACCGCGGACCCGATCCTTCGAAAGCGCTATCAGTTCTGGTTCTATTTCTACGACAGCGGCAAAACCATCGGTCTTTCAGCCCATCAGTTTCGTGAAATACTGACAAGCAAGGTGGACGAACTGGATCCCGAAGGCCGGAATAGCGCATTGCGGAACATGGTGGTCATCGGGCACAGCCAAGGAGGCCTGTTGACCAAACTCACAGTCGTTGATACCGGCGACAAAATTATCAGGGACGTTACCGGGAAAGGGCTGGAGGAACTCGATCTAACACCCGAACAGCGCAAGATAATCAGGAACAGAGCGATCTTTGAAGCATTGCCCTTTGTGCGCGGGTGGTGTTCATTTCAACACCCCACCGAGGCAGTTTCCTGGCGGGGGACTGGGTCCGAAATCTGGTTCGCCGACTGGTGTTCCTGCCCGTTGACATTGTCAAACAGACGGTCATCCTGGGAAAAGCCCTGGCCACAGCAGAGGTACCGGAGGAATGGCGTCACACCGAAAACCGCACCAGCATTGACAGCATGAGCCCCAAAAATCCAACGCTCCTGGCTCTTGCGAAAATCCCTTTGGCGCCAGGCGTCAAGGGGCATTCCACATTATTTCAGTCCAGGGCGAGGGGAATCCGACCCAAGGGGATGATTGGGGTGGTCGAATACAAGAGCGCTCATGTGGATTATGTGGAATCTGAATTCATCGTGCAAAGCGGTCATTCCTGCCAGGGTCATCCCCTGACCATTGAAAAGGTGCGGCGCATTCTTCTCTTGCATCTGAATACCAAAAAAAGTAGGGATGCACGCACATCCGCTTCAAAAAAATAGATAAAAGACTCGCGGCCCCACTATCAACCGAAAAAACCCAGACCGTATTTACCGGCCGTGAGCAAAATTATTCCCGCCAGCATCCATTTGATGGCCCTTGCCGGAACAAACTTCTGACAACGAGCTCCCAGATACATCCCCACCATTCCCCCAAGCCCGAACATGATGCCCAGCAACCAGTCCGGCGCCACGGACATGTTGGGATAGAACAGCGCCATCAGCTGGTAAAAGGCAACGCCGGCCACTGAAGTAACAAAGGTCCCCATGAGGGCGGCGCCTGCCACGGTGTAGACCGGCAATCTGAAAAAAGTCACAAAAAAGGGGGCAATGATGGCCCCTCCGCCGATGCCGTACACCCCTCCCACAACGCCCACGATGAGGCTGAGCGCGAAAATCCCCCAGAACGAAACATCGAACGGTTCGCCATAAAACGTGTAACCCAGCCTTGACAGGTT
This sequence comes from Deltaproteobacteria bacterium, assembly GCA_021159825.1. Lineage (GTDB taxonomy): Bacteria > Desulfobacterota > DSM-4660 > Desulfatiglandales > Desulfatiglandaceae > NaphS2. The sequence continues at coordinate 2,425 of JAGHDR010000279.1, forward strand.
GAAATGGGTCACCTTTACCGCGGGAGTGAGCCGTTGATCGGTTGATTTTCCCTGTGTCGAGGCCTTTTCATAATGACGCACCAGCTCCTGGAATCGCTTTTCGGCGGCCGCTTTTTCAGCCCCTCCCTTTTTCTTCAGCAAATCCAGAGCCATCTTCAGCCCTATCCAGAGCAGCACCCCGCCCGCAAAAAGTTTGAAGGCTTTCGGATCCGGCAGGTAAGTGACCCGCACGAACGCTCCGATGAAAACCCCAGGCAGGGTGCCCGTCACCACCACCCACGTCAGCGGCCACACCATTCGCCCTTCCTTGCAGTACCGATAAACACCGCTGGGAATAGCCACGATATTAAACAACTGGTTGGTGGCACTGACGGACGGGTCCGTATACCCCAAAAAGGACATCTGAAAGGGGAGCAGCAGAAACGCTCCGGATACGCCGCCCATGGAAGTGAAAAAAGATATGGTAAATGCCACCACCGGGGGGACCCATATGGATACTTCGATACCGGCTGTTGGGAAATACATCAGATATCGCTTCCAAGCTCAACAAATTGTTTGCTTACAACCAGCACTGCGGCCCTCTTCCATCGAGAGACGGATCAATTTGAACCATTTCCTTGCACTGGCTCTCCACCGGTAATGTACCTGTGTGTTTCAACGGACATTCCGTACTTTCACACTCGCATCCGCCAATGTTTCCGGAGCGCTTCACATACCGCCAAACCAGATAGCCCGCCGCTAGGCACACGATCAAAACAACAGCGATTGTATCCAAAATCCGTCCTTTCCATCGGCCACATTCACATTACTTATTATCTCCCTCATCTCTACAAAAGTGTCAAGCAGGTTTTGGAAATCTTTAACAAACACCTTCCGGCAGCAAAAAAGTAAATCATTACAAACCGGTAATGTTCAGGAAAGGATGCTGTAAGCCTGGGGGTTTAATGTGTCTGGAACTTCAGTCGACAAACTTATGGCCACGTTCCTAAGTAACAAATAAGTTCACCGAGGAGCGGGAGCTAACGATCATGCTTCATCCTTTGGGCTTCCCCATTTGATTCGGCTGCCGCTTCAGACGTTGTAAAGAGCGAAAAAGTGGTTAATCTAGCCGATATACAAGGGATAAAGGGCAAAAGGGTCAATCCGGATGAATACTGGAAGACAGTAATCATCAAATGCAAACGTCTCTTTCGCAATCCACCGTTGGAAAGATCAATAGGGGTGGCGAAAAACCTGGCATAAACAAAACCCAAAATGAAGGAGTAAACCATGAAAGTAATGACACGAAAAAGGACCTTTTCATCAGCACCAATGGCATTAAGTCTGGCTTTTCTGATAGCCGCTCTGTTTACAATAACGTCGATCTATTCAATTCCAGCAACCCATGCCGCGACCGCTGAAAATCAGGGCCATGTACGATGGGTGCCTGACAATTTCTCAGAACTGGCCGCAAAATACAGCCCCGCCGTGGTCAACATTCGTTCGGAAAAAAACGGCAAACCCCTCATGGAAGCAAATCCACATTTCAGGGGAAGGCCCTTTAACAAAAATGAACCTTTTCACGATTTTTTTGAGAAGTTTTTCGGAGGCCGTCCAAACCAGGGATTTAAACAAAGGAGCCTGGGCTCCGGTTTCATTATTGACCAGTCCGGATTCATCGTTACCAATAATCACGTTGTGGAAGGTGCCGATAAAATCAAGGTGATCCTCAAGGATGAACGTGAGTTTGATGCGGAAGTCAAAGGGCGGGATCCCAACACGGACCTGGCCCTCATCAAAATCAAATCGGACGGCAAACTGCCCACCATCCAGTTCGGCAATTCCGACAATGTCAAGGTGGGAGAATGGGTCATGGCCATCGGAAACCCGTTTGGCCTGGAACATACGGTCACCGTGGGCATCATCAGCGCCAAGGGCCGGGTAATCGGCTCAGGGCCCTATGATGACTTTATCCAGATCGATGCCTCCATCAACCCGGGTAACAGCGGCGGTCCGCTCATTAACATGGAAGGAAAAGTGGTGGGCATCAATACGGCCATTATCGCAGGCGGCCAGGGCATCGGATTCGCCATTCCCGTGAACATGGCCAAAGGCATCATAGAGCAGTTACAAACCAAAGGTGAAGTCACCCGCGGCTGGCTGGGGATCGGCATCCAGGATCTCTCAAAGGAATTGAAGGCTTATTATGGCGTCAAGGGGGATGCGGGTGTTCTGGTCACCAAGGTTTTTCCCGGTGATCCGGCAGAAAAAGCCGGTATTCACGCCAAGGATATCATACTGGCGGTTAATGGCAAGAAAGTGGACAGCAGCCGGGAATTAAGCCTCACCATCGCTGAATCCGCCGTGGGCCGGAAAACCCAACTCCTGGTGCTGCGCGATGGCGCTGAGAAAACATTCGCCATCGAACTGGGAAAAAGGCCGGAGACCATGACGGCCGTCCAGAGTCCGGAAGTTCAGAAAAAGAACCCGCTTGGCATTGCCGTATCCAATCTGACCCCTGAAATCATTGGACAATTTCGGCTTCAAGCTGAAAAAGGCATCATGGTGGTCGGTGTGGAACCGGACAGCAAGGGAGAGGAAGCCGGCGTGCAGCCGGGGGACCTCATTAAAGAGATCAATCATCAAGGAGTGAATAACGTGGATCAATATTTAAAAGCGCTGGAAAAATTCAAGGAAGGAGAACCCATTTCGCTTTATATGTTAAGAAGCAACAGGGGTTACGTGGCCATCACACTGACCAAATAGGGTGTATTCCCAGATACAAAAAAAGGACCGTAAGCTTTTGTTTTGCTTACGGTCCTTTTAGTTTTTCCTGGAGGCGGCAACCGGATTCGAACCGATGAATAACGGTTTTGCAGACCGCTATCCTTGCATCGTTGTGAAAACTAACGGGGCTTGAAACTGAAAATAGAACCACTTAGGCCATTTTCAGCCCAATCAGGATTTGGGCTTGTACTTCGATTGGGTCATCTCAATAGCTGATTCTGAGGGTGTTCAGGTAGTGGATACCCCCGCCAACCGTTTATGATTGACATCAGGCAAGTACCTTTAATTTTTACGCTTTGACCTGGGTGAGAACTCGACCTTCCTTTACCACCAATGTCAAAGGAATCTCGATCCAATGGATTAGAAGAAAAACCCCATAGTTTAGATCCTGAGATCTCACTATCCTTATCCAGAAACGATTCCAAATCAAATTTACTTTTCTTATCGGCGTATTCTTTAAGAATGGAACTCGCCCCTCTTCGACTTACGGTCAATGGAAAAACCATTTCGTTGGAGCCCTTTATCGTCCACCGGGGGAGACCTAACGGCACTATTTTAAGCCCATTAACCAATAATTCGGAGCCTTCAATTGATGCCGGAGCTTGGTTGGATTTAGGCATCCGTATCTAGCTCCACATTCTCTTCGTTATACTCTATCAAGGATAAACAGCTACTATCGATGCTTGCTGGCTCGACATTCAACAATAGAGACAATTCTGCAGATGTTAATGGCTGATTAAGTTTGTCCAACAAAACGCTGACAGCGGTCCCAAGCTGCTCAGGAATGATTTCCTGAAATGATCTCGCATACTCGGCAGCTTTGGACAGAAACTCTTCCCGCGTGCATGTGTTGAGCAAAAAAGACATATATTCTTGGTTGTATTGATGGGTTAACCAAAGATTTTTCAGAGCATAACTTAGCAAATGATTTTCAAAAAAAGGGTGACTATACTTTTCTACAAATCTTGAAGTTTCTTCCACGTAAGCGGCATAAAACTCACCTTCAATATCATCAGATTGTTTTATTCTAAGCACAAAATCATCCGGGACTTGAACTGGTGTTTGATAATAGGTCGGTTCTGAACTATCCATTTCCATGACATCACCTCCCGTTAAAAATTGAGGTTCGGCCTTGGATTCATTATCTCCTCAGCCTTCTTGATTAGCCACTGTCCGATTGATTTTGCGATATCTGGCCTCATGATGACTCCCATCTGAAATTCTCTAACCAAATTGACCGGAGACTGCTCTTCACTACTTTTGGCGACGCCATCTCCGATCTTATATTTGATTGATTCTGGAATATCGTTATGCTCAACGAAGAAACTACAGAGCACTTCACCCTGAGGGGTTGCTCCACCCCAAGCGCCAGTTGCTGGAACAATCTTATAATCGGGCGTTTTCTTGAACTTGATATCCAAAGTTTTCTTAGAAAGATCTTCCATTTCTGGCATCTCCTACAATACGAACGAATTGGTGAAAAAACTTCCAGAAGATTAGGGCCGAACAATACATAAATGTTTCGGCGTTTGTCAATAGAATATTGGGCAGCACATGGACCATTCCATTTAAAAAAGCACATATTTTCAATAGATTTTATACTGTTCCAAAACGAACTATAATACCCTCATTTCCTAATTGCCCTTAATTAACGGGACTTGGTGGGACAAAAAAAAGGCTCACAAGTGGTTCAAATTACTTGCAAGCCTTTGATTTTATTTGGAGGCGGCAATCGGATTCGAACCGATGAATAACGGTTTTGCAGACCGCTGCCTTAGCCACTTGGCTATGCCGCCTTTTTATGGAGCGGGAAACGGGACTTGAACCCGCGACAACCACGTTGGCAACGTGGAGCTCTACCAGCTGAGCTATTCCCGCAAAATCAGGCCATTTTACAGAACCAAGCGGCTTTGTCAACAAAAAAACACTACAAAACCTTGAGTATTTTCGGTTCGACCAGCCCTCTGCCTTTCTAATTTCACAGCAAAAAAACCTAGCTGCGACATAGGCCACCCATTCTATCCGAACACCTCAATTTGTCAATAAAAAAATACAAAAAGCAGGTTCTTTCAATCCAATCAGAATTTCAAGCAATACAACCCGTCAGTTGGCAGCATTCTTGTAAGAACGATAGTAACGCATCACCCTTTCAACAAACGCCCGGGTCTCGGGAAAAGGCGGAATCCCATTGTAGCTTTCCACGGTCTCGGGACCGGCATTATAGGCCGCCAAAGCCAGGCTTTTATTGTTCTTGAAACGCTTGAGCAACAGGCTGAAATACCGGGTGCCACCTACGATGTTTTCTTCCGGATCATGGGGATCCATAACATCCATGTCGCTGGCCGTCCCCGGCATCAACTGCATCAGGCCTTTAGCACCCTTTTTAGAAACCGCATCCTGATCAAAGCCGGATTCAGCCCTGATAATCGCTTTGATAAAATGGATATCAACCCCAAAACGATCAGAAGCGTTTTTTACAATGCCACTGTACTCGGTCAGATATTCCGATAGCGTTCTGTTGCCGGAACGAACATAAAGCCGATAGCGACTGTCCGTTTTACGGTTTGTGAAATGCCACACCCCGTTTCTGTCCACATAACGGAAAATTTTCGCCGAAACCAGACCCTGGTCACACAGGGAAAGAGCCATTATAACCATGGCCCCCCAAAGGCACTTTTTCCTGATGTTTATTTTCAGCCTATTTTTTTCCAATCCGCCAAAAAATTCTCCAAACCGATGTCGGTTAAGGGGTGCTTGATCAATTGCCGAATCACCTTCAGTGGAATCGTGGCAATATCAGCCCCGACCAGGGCAGCATCCAGCACATGGATCGGGTTTCGCACACTGGCCACGATAATTTCCGTTTCATAGGCATAGTTTTCATAGATGGCGGCAATTTGCTCCACCAGATCCATTCCCACGGAACTGATGTCATCAAGCCTTCCTATAAACGGGCTGATATAGGTTGCGCCCACCTTTGCGGCCATCAATGCCTGGACCGGCGAAAAACACAGGGTCATATTGGTTTTGATCCCTTTTTCGGTCAGCACTTTCACGGCCTTCAGACCCTCTTCAATGAGCGGCACCTTGATGACAATATTGTCTGCCATACCCGCTAGATCCTGCGCTTCCGCAACCATTTTCTCTGCCTCGAGGCTGACCACCTCGACGCTGATCGGACCCGCAACAACAGCGCAGATCTCTTTAATCAGTCCTCGAAACTCCTTCCCCTCTTTAGCCACCAGGCTGGGATTGGTTGTTACACCATCGACCATACCCAGAGCCTGAGCTTCTTTTATCTCATCAATATTCGCCGTATCAATAAAAAACTTCATGCATATCCTCCAACCCGGTTAACCCGGCATTTATAAAACTTATTATACCATAAAGCTACGGTTTCTTCCGCTGAAATTCATCAGCACACGCCTGGCTGCAAAAAAAATGTGTTTCACCGCCCACAGACTTCCTGATGGCGCCGCCCTTTGGGATATAGGTCATACAATTCGGGTCCTGAACCATCTCATCCACAGGCCCTAAACCGGTATTTCCACGATCCCTTCCGCCGGATGAACGTATCTTCTGCACGAAACGGAAAACGAAATAAGCCAGAATTCCAAAAAACAGCAGTTTCATCATTCAGGACCTCTCATAAGTTTCCACCGCCTGGCCATCGCCTGGAAGCAATCCGGCCAGTTCCTGCATGGACTTGCGCAAAACCGGGTGAATCAGGTCGGGTGCAATCTGCAACAGGGGTGTCAGCACAAAACGTCTCAAATGCATCAGCGGATGGGGAACAATTAAATCAGGCTTCTTGATGATCCGGGAACCAAACAGCAGAATATCCAGATCGATCACCCTCGCATCCCATTTTTTCCGTCTCACCCGACCCATATCCGCTTCAATCTCAAGAAGGCAGTTGAGAAGCGTACCGGCGGAAAGATCCGTATCCACACGAACCACACCGTTCACATAAGTATCCTGCCCTTCAACCCCTACCGGCTCAGTCCGGTAAAAGGGTGACTGCACCCTTACTGAACACCCTTCCAGCCGCCCCATCAGAGAAATGGCCCTTTTGCAATGATCGATTTTACGACCGATATTTGATCCAATGCCAATATAAGCGCTTTCCATTGACCCCATGTTGCTTTGAAATGCCTAAAGCTTCAGACTTTTCAATCTCTCAATGGCCTCCCCAAGCCTTTTTCGGTTCCGGGTCAACGCAATGCGGAAATATCCTTCCCCCGACTCGCCAAAACCATTACCCGGCGTAACCACCAGGCCCGCCTCTTCCAGAAGACGGGTGGCCAGCGATGCAGACGTGTAACCGTCAGGAACCCGGATCCACAAATAGAAGGTCGCCTTTGGCGGATCCAGCTCAAACCCGGCTTCCCTGAGTCCTTGAACCATAAGATCCCGCCGGCCCGAATAGATGCGGTGCATATCCGCAACACAAGCCTGATCCCCTCGGATGGCCTCGATCCCTGCCCTCTGAACAGCCTGAAACACACCGGAATCGATATTGCTCTTTATGGCGCCGAGCCCTGCAACGCCTTCTGAATTTCCCACGGCAAAACCGATTCGCCAGCCGGTCATATTGTAAGTCTTGGAAAGGGAGTGAAATTCCATCCCCACTTCTTTTGCACCGTCAACCTCCAGAAAACTGGGAGGCCGATATCCATCAAACGCCATCTCCGTATAGGCCGCATCATGGCATACCAGGATGTTGTGCTTTTCCGCAAAAGAGACCACGCGGCGGAAAAAATCCAGATCCGCCACTGCTGAAGTCGGGTTATTGGGATAATTGATAAACATCAGCTTGGCGCGATCCGCCACCTCCGGAGGAATGGCTTCCAAATCAGGCAAGAAATTATTCTTGCTCAATAGCGGCATCACATGGGACTCACCGCCGGCAAAAAGGGTCGCAATGTTGTAAACCGGGTACGCCGGGCTGGGCACCAGGGACACGTCGCCCGGATTGATAAAGGCCAGGGGAAGATGGGCAATGCCTTCCTTGCTCCCGATGAGGGATACCACTTCCGAGCCCGGATCCAGCGTCACGTTAAAACGCTCCCCATACCACCAGGCCACGGCTTCCTTGAAATCCGACATCCCCGAATAGGATGGGTACTGGTGATTTGCAGGATCGTCAACCGCCCGTTTCATCTCCCCGATGATATGTTCCGGTGTGGGGAGATCCGGGTCCCCCACACCCAGGTCAATAATATCCACACCTCCGGCTTTTACCTCGGCCTTCTTCCGATCAATCTCTTTAAACAGGTAGGGGGGGAGCTGTTTTAAACGTTCGGCTTTCGAAAATTTCGCCATTATAAACCTCTTTACGGTTACCCATATTTACAACTGTAGGGGCACGGGGCACCGTGCCCCTACAGTCCCAACACATCCTGCATATCGTACAGCCCCGCCGGCTGTCCGGTAATCCAAAGGGCTGCCCTTACGGCGCCCCTCGCAAAATTATCACGATTATGGGCCCGATGCACCAGTTCCAACCGCTCACCAATGCCGCCAAACATGACCGTATGTTCTCCCGCAATATCACCGGCGCGCCAGGTCTGAATACCGATCTCTTCATCGGTTCGCTCGCCGATCATTCCCTTCCGACCATAGACGCCGACTTTTTCGAGATCACGACCCACAGCTTCCGCCAGAATCTGTCCCAGCCGCATGGCTGTTCCGCTTGGGGCATCCTTCTTAAGCCGATGATGCACCTCAAGAATTTCCATATCGTAATCATTGCCCAGAATTCGCGCCATCTCCCCCGCAATTTTGAACATCACATTGACACCGACGCTCATATTGGGCGCCATGACGCATGGTATTTTTTCCGAAAGAGTTTTAATCTCTGCGATGCCATCTTCAGTGATCCCGGTGGTTCCAATGACCATGGCAATCCCTTTTTCCGAGGCCCTTCGCGTGTTTTCAAGGGTACTTTCCGGCTGGGTGAAATCTATCATTACATCGGCCCCTTCAATCGCCTCATCAAGGGAACCGGAAATCTTAACACCCAGTTCACCCATTCCAGCAACCGACCCCGCATCCTCACCCACACTTTTGTGGTCGGGATGTTCAAAGGCGCCTGCCAGTTCAGCCTCAGGGTTCTGGTAAATCATGTGAATGATTCTTCCCCCCATGCGACCGGCGGCGCCCGCAACCGTTATTCTAATCATGTCATAACCTCCATGATCTTGCATCTTTCGCTCTGCGCTTTATATAAGACCGTAATCCGTAAGCACCGTTTTCAATTTTTCAAGATTGGAAGGATACATCGGGCACATGGGCAATCTCATTTCATCGCCGATCAAACCCATCAGTGCCGCGGAAGTTTTCACCGGAATCGGGTTCGTTTCAAGAAACATGGCCTTGCACAGGGGCATCAGTTTATAGAAAAGGGTTCTGGCCTCCGCCACATTCCCTTCCGCCCAGGCCTTCACCAGATTCGCGGTATGGGCGGGAACAATATTGGCCACAACGGAAATCACCCCTTTTCCGCCAATCGCCAGCACCGGCAGGGTCAGGTTGTCGTCTCCGGATAACAGGGTGATGTTTTCGCCTGCCATTCGCACCACTTCGGCCATTTGCCCCACATTACCCGAGGCTTCTTTGATAGCCACAATCTCCGGGAATTTTGCCAGGCGCGCCACCGTCTCAGGCAATAAGTTCACACTGGTTCTCCCCGGCACATTATAAAGGACCTGGGGCAGGGGAACTTCTTTCAAAATGGCCTCAAAATGCCGGAAAAGCCCTTCCTGCATGGGTTTGTTGTAGTAGGGCGTCACCTGAAGGGTGGCATCAACCCCTACTTCTTTGGCATGTTTTGAGAGTTCAATGGCTTCCCTGGTGCTGTTGCCACCGGTTCCCGCGATGACGGGGACCCGCTTGTTCACCGCCTCCACCGCAATATCGATCACTCGAGCGTGTTCGTTCATATCCAGGGTTGCGGACTCCCCGGTAGTGCCACAGGGGACAATGGCGTTTGTGCCGTTTTCGATTTGAAATTCAATCAGTTTACGATATGCATCCTCATCCACCTGCCCATTTTTGAAAGGGGTCACAATTGCAACAATAGAGCCTTCAAACATAAAGAATCTCCTTTTCTGGTATTTTTGAATTTATGGATCAGAACTCGCCAAACGATCACAAAGCCTCACTGTGAAGCGTCGCCTTGTAAATAACGGACGTGTTCCCTTGAAGCCAAACCCGTTCGCCGGTCCCCACATCAAGACCCTCGCTGTTTAGATGGACTGTCAAGATTTCACCGCCCCGCGTGTGAACCTTAACCGGAGATACCACCATGCCTCGACGTGATGCCATCAGTGCGGAAGCGATCGCCCCCGTTCCACACGCCAGGGTTTCATCTTCCACGCCCCGTTCATAGGTTCTAACCACCAGTTCATCCGGACCCACAATGGTCATGAAATTGGCGTTGGTCCCTTCGGGAGAAAACCGTTCATGATAGCGAATCTCGCGACCCTGCTCTACGACGGGATGATTTTCCAGATCCGCCACCTGCACCACCACATGGGGGACCCCGGTGTTCACAAAATCACAGCTTATCCAGCCGGGGCGCAACGCCAGATCAACATCCTTCGTCTCATTTCGAGGTTCCGGCATCAGGACCTTGACCACACGGCCCTCCACTTGGGCGGAGATGGGACCCACACGTGTTTCAAAGGTCATTTCGGAACCGGCAATCCCCTTCAAATAGGCGAAACGGGAGACACACCGTCCGCCGTTACCGCACATTTCCACCTCCCCGCCGTCAGCATTAAAAAACCGCCATCCAAAATCATATTCTTTCGAATCCGTCACAAATACGACGCCATCGGCCCCGACGGATTCCCTGCGGCGGCAGGTACGCGCCACCAACCGGCTCATGTCATCCTCTTTTACAAGCCCTTTCCGGTTGTCAATGAGAATGAAATCATTACCGGTGCCGCTCATCTTCCAGAACTCAATGGGTTCCATATCTTGAAATTAGAAATTGGAAATTGGAAATTGGAAATTTTGCTTTTCCAAATTTCAATTTTCAATTTTCAAAAAAAATCGGGGATCGATTCCCCCCGCACAAGATCTTCAAAGGTTTCCCGCTGCCGAATGATCTCGAATCGGTCCCCCTTGACCATCACCTCACATACCCGGGGTCTCGAGTTGTAGGTGGACGACATGCTGAAGCCATAGGCGCCCGCACTCATAACAGCGATCAAATCATCCGGCGCCAAGGGGTCCACCAGCCTTTCCTTGGCCAGAAAATCACCGGATTCACAGATGGGTCCCACAATATCCGCCGTCAGTTTTTCGCCGGGCGTCTGTTTCACCGGCTGAATGCCATGGTAAGCCCCGTAAAGGCTCGGCCTCATGAGGTCGTTCATACCGGCGTCCACCACAAAAAAATTTTTATCATAGCTGGTCTTGGCATAAAGCACCTTTGTGATCAATATACCGGCATTCCCCACAATGACACGCCCCGGTTCCAGGATCAGGGTCCAGTCCGAAGAAGCCAACTCTGATTTGATGTCTTGGGCATATTCCTTCGGATGGGGTGGGGCCTCGTTATCGTAAGTGATTCCCAATCCGCCCCCCAAATCCAGGTAACAGATTGAAATACCCATCCGAACCAATTGTTCAATCAGTTTTTTGAGTTTTCTAAGGGCATCCACGAAAGGGCTCGTTTGCGTGAGCTGACTACCGATATGGCAGGAAACACCCACCACATCCAAACCATCCAGCGTGGCTGCTTTCTCATATTGCAAAAGCGCCTCCTCAACCCCGATGCCGAATTTGTTCTCCTTGAGCCCCGTGGAAATATAGGGGTGGGTCTTGGGGTCCACATCCGGATTGACCCGGATGGAAATACGCGCTTTCCTGCCGGAATTTAATGCCACCTGATTCAGTTTCAGCAACTCCTGTGGGGATTCCACATTAAACATGAGAATCTCCGACGTCACCGCATATTCCAGATCCGATAAACTTTTACCGACCCCTGAAAAAACAATTTTTATGGGATCCACACCGGCGTTCAAGGCCCTGTAAAGCTCACCTCCCGATACAATATCAACGCCACCACCCCGACCGGCAAAGAGCGCGAGGAGCGCCTTGTTGGAATTGGATTTCATGGAATAACAGGTGAGGTGCCCCACATCGGAAAAAGCGCCGTCAAAAGCATCAAAGTGCTGTTTCAGGGTTGCGTAAGAATACACATAGAAAGGGGTCCCCACCTTTTTCGCGATAGATGATATGGGGACATCTTCACAATACAGTTCGTTTTTTCTATAATGGAAATGATGCATGGATTACCCGGTAATAGGTTCTTTGATTGGATACCGCGACTTTAGAAAATTACATATTAGAAATCAATTTTATTCTGCCCGACGCCGGACCGAGACGGCCCCCTTTTTCCATAATCCGAACCATGACAAAACAGATCCCTTTCTGTCTGAATGCCGGAAGCCGGCACTCAAATCGGTCATCACTGATGATCTGGTCCGTAATGTCCCTGAAATTGGTCATGTCAATGGGACACCCTTCGCAGGGGGGTCGATCCAATGAATACCAGACATAATGGACCCTGCAGCCGGTTATAATTGACGCATCATCTCCTTGAATAAGGCCCTTCAGGGCTAAGGATTTATCTTTCCAGACGCCTTCAAGCTGATCCACCCTGACGGTTAAATCCTTCTGCTGCGAAATAAACGGCGACCCCTTTCGCCCGCATCCGGAAAAAATCATCAAGACCACCGCCAGAAAAACCAACAACCCTCTGGGTATTTGCCTCAAAACTCAGTCCTCAATTTTCAACCGTTGTTTCGCCGTTTCAATTTCGTTCCTTACAGCATCGGGACCGGTTCCACCGGGGATATTCCGGCGGCCCACGGTTAATTGGGGATCAAGCCATGCGTAAACATCATTGTCAATCTGCCGACTGTGGGTTTTCATTTCTTCCAAGGAAAGTTCATGAAGTTCCTGATTCTTTTCCATAGCAAAAACCACCACTCTGCCTACAATTTCATGTGCTTCTCGAAAGGTCAGGCCCTTGCCCACAAGATAATCGGCCAGATCCGTGGCCACCAGATAACCTTTCTCCGTAGCCGCTTTGAGCGTATCCGATTTAAAGGAAATTTCCCCCAAAAGACTGCCCATAACTTTGAGACACATTAGAACCGTACGGGC
>JAGHDR010000184.1 GCA_021159825.1 Deltaproteobacteria bacterium
CCCCCCAGCCGGCATAGATGCAGAAATTCATGGCCGTGGACAGGCCGAATACATGAAAAAAAGGCAATGCCCCCAGCAAAACTTCCTCTCCGTCGTTGAACCCCGGGAACCAGCATCTGATATGCTGCACCTGCTTGCTGAGATTGCCGTGGGTCAGTATGACGCCCTTACTGACACCCGTTGTGCCCCCGGTGTACCGGTACATGGCCGTATCCTCAAAGGATAGCTTAACCTTGGGAGGTTGACCGTTCAGCCTTGCCAGTGTGTCTTTCCATCGGTACACATCCGGCGCAGATTTGACATCCGCTTTCAGCCCTTTCTTTTTGCCCACCAGAGGAAACAGAAGGTTCTTTGGAAAAGGCAGATAGTCGCCGATGGAGGTATAAATGATCTGTTTGATGCTGGTTTTGGGCCGCAGGTCAATCATGCGGTTTCCCAGAAAATCCAGGGTAATCAAGAGCTTCGATCCGGAATCATTGAACTGATGTTCCAGTTCCCGGTCCGTGTAAAGGGGGTTGTTCATAACAGCCGTGGCCCCGATTTTCAAAATGGCATAATATCCCACAACGCAGGGTATGACGTTGGGGAGCAGGATGGCCACGCTATCCCCCTTTTGAATGCCGAATTCCACCAGACAGGCTGCAAAACGGTCCACCATTTCCTTGAGCTCCCGGTAGGTCACTTTGTACCCCTGAAAAAGAAGCGCCATGGTGTCGGGGAATTTTTGAGCCGAGCGGTCCAGGAATTCCGGGAGGCATGCTTCCTCGTAGTTGACGAATTCCGGAACACCTTCATCATAATGGGCCAGCCATGGTTTGTCTTGGTATGCATTTGATGGGGCCATGGGATCTCCTTTTTTTCTCAGCGTTTCTATCCGATGGAATGCCGCTCCTTTCCTGAACATCTTTGAATTACTATTCCCTGGATGAATATTTTTATGATAAGTTAGGTTGCATGTCAACAAAGAGAAAGCTTTTGAAATATAGTTTTATAAACCATGGGTGAGAAATGATCAAAGTTCAAACAATCAACACCTCCGGTCCCATTTCCGGCAATTTAAAAAATATTCTGACGGATTTCTTTCACTTTCATGCTTTCAGACCCCATCAGCGGAAAGCCTGCGAATCCGTTATAGAAGGGAAGGATCTTCTGTTGGTCATGCCCACGGGGGCCGGGAAATCCCTGTGCTACCAGCTTCCCGGCATCGCCCGAAAGGGCACCACTCTGGTGATCAGTCCTCTCATCGCCCTGATGGAGGATCAAACCGCAGGTCTCAGGCAAAAAGGTTTTAGAGCAGACCGCATTCATTCCGGGCTCACCCGCCTGAAATCCCGTCGGATCTGCAGGGAATATCTGGACGGAAAGCTTGACTTTTTCTTCATGGCACCCGAGCGGTTGGCGGTGCCTGGTTTTCCCGAGATGCTGGCCAAAGGGAAACCTGCGCTGGTGGCCATCGATGAGGCCCACTGCATCAGCCATTGGGGCCATGATTTCCGGCCTGACTATCGGCTGCTGGGGGAAAGGCTTCCGCTCCTGCGTCCCGCGCCCTTTATCGCCATGACGGCCACGGCAACCTCCAGGGTCCAGGCGGATATTGTACGACAATTGCGCATGAACCAACCGGAGTTGCGCATCCACGGTTTCAGACGGACCAACATCGCCATTGAACTGGTGGAAATTCCACCGGCGGATCGAACCCGAAAAGTGATTGAGATTCTAAAAGCAAATGAACGTCGGCCCGCCATCATCTATGCGCCGACCCGACAGAAAACCGAAACCCTGGCAATGGAACTTTCCAATGATTTTAAAGCGGCGCCCTACCATGCGGGTCTGGCGCCGGAAATTCGAGACGGGGTTCAAGCGGCATTTCTTTCGGAAAAGCTGGAGATCATCGTGGCCACCATTGCATTCGGCATGGGAATCGACAAGCCGGATATCCGCACCGTAATCCACACGGCGCTTCCCGGCAGCCTTGAAGGGTACTACCAGGAAATCGGCCGCGCGGGGAGGGACGGAAAACCTTCCCGCGCCATCCTTCTCCACGCCTATGGAGACCGTCGCGTACACCAGTTCTTTCACGAAAAAAGCTATCCCCACGAAAAGGTCCTGAAAGAGATTTACAGACGGCTCAAGAAGGATAGGCTGTCGTTGGAAAGCTTGGCGAAAGAATTTTCAATGGGGGAAAATGAATTCGATATTGCCCTTGAAAAGCTGAGGATTCACGGTGGGGCAAGGATGGAACCGGATAAAACCGTGCGCCGCGGTCATGACCGATGGCTAAACTCCTACAGGGCGCAAAGCGATCACAGACTCAAACAGATCGAGGAAATCTCCCGTTTCGTCAGCTCATCTTCATGCCGCATGCTGCACCTGATCCAGCACTTCGGCGACAGCGAAGACGACGGGCGACCCTGCGGAATCTGCGATTTCTGCGCCCCTGAAAAAGCCATCGCGGTTTTCTATCGCGGCCCCACTAAACAGGAAGAAAAGATCATTTGGCGAATAATGTCCACCCTGAAACGGTTCAATAGTCTCAGCACGGGGAGACTTTACGAGGCATCATGCCCCCATGCATCCATTTCCAGGTCGGATTTTGAAAGCCTGCTCAAGTCCCTTGCCGGAGCATCTTTGGTCACCGTAAGGGAAGACGCCTTTGAAAAGAACGGCAAACGGATCCATTATAAGAGGGCCGGGGTTACAAAAAACGGCAGATCTTTGCGATTCGAGGCCTGCAAATCTCTGAGCCTGTCGTCGCTGGAAAGAGCTCCTCGGACAGCGAGAAAAAAAGCCTTGGTTCGCGGGGAAAAAGGGCGCAAATGAGCATTTTGAAAGGTTCAGGGTTCAACAAAACGAATTGCATTTTTTAGGTGTTATAATTTTTTATTCACCCTGAATGTTTCATCCCCTTTTTCGAAAAAGTTGATGATC
>JAGHDR010000356.1 GCA_021159825.1 Deltaproteobacteria bacterium
ATCCCAATAACCGCAACAACTTAAGTGGTTTGGCGGCACTAACCTTTTTACCAAATCGACCGTTTGCGTAGCTTCGTTCAACAAGTGATTGTATAGTTTCTGTTTATTATGTGTTAGAATAAGCTTTTAACAAAAAATCCTTGGCATTTTCATTGTTCTGCCAACTGCATAGCGTGCAAATTGCATGATAAACAGAAGGGTGCTTAATCTCTTAATCTCGGATAAAACAAAAAAACCCCCATATCCTGATTCAAAATATCAAATCTGGAAATCTGGGTGGAAATCTGGGGACACCTCACTTATCTTTGAGAATACCTTCAAGAATTAAGTAAGGTGTCCCCGGAATACGCGGAATACGGATGCGCTGATCGAGGCGCTTCATCACCATGGCAAGGCATTGAATTCAGATGATATTGGTCATGTTCTAGCCATTTTAGCGAGCCCTTCGCAGCCTTCATCAGGCATAAATTTCCATGAATTCAAATCGGGTGCCATCAAACAACCCCCGGTCGCTCAACTTAATCTCCGGAATGACCAGCAGTGCCATGAAGGAGAGGGTCATGAAGGGCGCACGCAATTTGGACCCCATCTCTTTTGCCAGGGTGTCAAACCGGGTATATCTGCCGGCGACTGTCTCAAAATCTTCATCACTCATGAGTCCTGCAATGGGCAGGGGCAGGATTTCCCGTATGTTTTTCGTTTCACACACCGCACAGATGCCGCCCTTGTTGGCGATGATAAGGTTTACAGCGTTGCAAATCTCCTCATCGGTGGTTCCCACGGCGATAATGTTGTGGGAGTCGTGGGCAATGGAACCGGCAATGGCACCCTGTTTCAAACCGAAGTTTCGGACAAATCCCATGGCCGGCTTCCGGTCTTCATATCGATTGACCACGGCGATCTTGAGGATATCTTTTTCGAGATTGCATGCCAACGAGCCGTTTAAGGATTCCAATGTGTCAGAGGATTTTCGCGTGATCAGCTGGTTGTCGATCACATCCATGATGTGGACCGGCCGGTTTTTATGGGGCACGGAAAAGTCTGCTGGTTTCTTAGGGTTTGCGGCAAACCGGTTGATGATTCCGGCCGGTTTCCGGGGCAGCAGGCTACAGCCGTTCTCCGCGACAATTTCACCCTGAATCACGGTCTTCTGAATCCGCAACCGCTCAAAATCATCGATTACCAGAAAATCCGCAGGATCCCCTTCCTTAAAGCATCCCACGTTCAGGCCGTAATGGGTTACGGGATTGATGCAGGCCATCCGGAGAACTTTCATTTTGTCCAGGCCCGTTTCAAGAGCGCGTCTTACCAGATCGTTGATATGGCCCTTCTGAAGGTCATCTGGATGCTTATCGTCTGAACAGAACATACAGTTTTGGTAGTGCTCATCCGCGATGGGGATCAGGTCATCGAAGTTTTTGGCCGCGGACCCTTCCCGGATCAAAATTTTCATACCCAGGGAAAGCTTTTCCAATGCCTCGTTCATGGTGAAGCACTCATGGTCCGTCGTAATCCCCGCGGCAATATATTTCTTAAGGTCACCGCCGGCGAGCCCCGGAGAGTGTCCATCAATGGTCTTGTGGTGAACTTTTGCCATCTCCAGTTTCTTCAAGACCTCCGGGTCGTCAAAGATAACGCCCGGAAAATTCATCATTTCCCCCAGGAATTTGATTTCAGGCATCTTCAGAAGGGTTTCCGTATCTTCCAGGGTCAGTTGCGCTCCGCTGGTTTCAAAAATGGTGGCCGGTACGCAGGAAGGGGCGGAAAAGTAGAATTTAAGGGGAACCCCGGCAGCATTTTCCATCATGTATTGTACACCCTGAACCCCCAGCACATTGGCGATTTCGTGGGGGTCACATACGGCGGCAACCGTACCGTGGGCCACGGCGATGCGTGCAAACTCAGAAGGCGGCATCATGGAACTTTCAATGTGAACGTGCGCGTCAATGAATCCCGGGATGATATGGTTTTCATAAGTCTGATTGTCACGGTGGATTTCATAAATTCTTCCATCCTTGACGTCAATGGTTCCCGGGAAAATCTCACCGTTTACCACATCGACAATATTTCCGGAAAATGTTTTCATGTGCTGCCTCCAATGGGCCATTACATAGGCATAAAATCATTGGCCGCCCAGTAGTCATCTTTCAGGATGTCCAACTCATTTTGAAAAGCCTTGTAATGCCCCTGTTCCCAGTCTGCAAGCTCATTGTAAAACTGTTTGGCTTCCGCTGAGTCCGCTTTTTCAGCGCAAGAGCGGTAAAAGGTCATGGCTTCCATCTCAAGTTTCATGCCGATGGTCGGGACGCTGACTTCATAGTGGCTGTCTTTGATCCGGTCCTTGATAGCGTCACTGAAGATGGGATTTTCACTTTGATCCCCGGCTTTTTTAACGAAGGCTTTAGCAAAATCATAATTTCCTTTTTCCAATACCGACTGGTATTGATGCCGCAAATATTTAAAGTGGCCCATTTCTTCCTGGGCCATTTCAGACAGGGTCTCTTTTGCTTTTGGGTCCGCTACGCTCTCTGCAGCGTTTTTGTAGAAATTATAGCCTGTCAGTTCCGCCTCCATGGCGATTTTCAGTCCATCTAGAATTTCCTGGCTATCTCCCATTTGATTTCTCCTTAAAAACCCATCAATTTGTATTTTGTCCTACCAGACCTTTATTCACTCATATTATGGCTTGGAGATTCCAATGTTGCAAGCTCTTTTCAGTTCATCTCCCCATGGTGCAATTTGGACCCTGATTCGGGGATTTGATCGCATACCCTTTGCAAACAACAATTTTAGTGTCCTATAATTGGAATCAAGACCAACCGAGTCAATGTCATGGAGGATTCGGGGTAGGGAAAGGATTCGGGCGGTAAAAAATGAAAGGGGGGGGGCATTATGTTTAGACTTATAATTTTCGGGTGTTTTGCGCTTCTGGTTTTCCTGAAATTCAGATCTGAACTGCGTCGGCCTGAAAGCCACGGGTTTTACATGTTTTTTGCTTTTGAAGTGCTCCTGGTTTTGGGGTATCTCAACATCCAATTGAGTGGGATATTTAACGGACTGCGGATTCTGTCAGTGATCCTTTTGGTCTGCTCAGGGCTGATGGCCTTTTCCGGGTTTTATGGGTTGAAAAGGTATGGATGTTCAGAAAAGGACTGGGAAGACACCACCCGATTGATTCAGCAGGGTATTTTTCGATGGATTCGGCATCCACTATACGCCAGTTTAATGCTGCTGGCTCTCGGTCTCCTGCTGAACCATCTATCTTCAGGTGCAGTCTTGGCATTTGGGGTCGCTTTTGTTTTTCTCTTTTTGGCTTCCAGGATTGAGGAGAAAGAGAATATGGAAAAATTCGGGGATGATTATCGCATTTATCAAAGGAAGAGCAAACGATATCTCCCTTTCCTTATTTGAGGAGGCCCTGGAACTGATTCAATGTTTACGACCTGATGTGGCTTTTCTGAACATTCGTATGCCAGGGCTTTTCGGGATAACCGTGGCCAAGAGGGTCATCAGCTTTTGCCGGGGGGTTTTTGTCACCGCTTACGATCAGTATGCTGTGGAGGCCTTTGAAACCGAAGCGGTTGACTACCTGCTGAAACCGGTCACCCTGAAAAGACTGGAGAAAACCGTTGTATTTACCTTCATAGAACGCTTCCTGTTCAGGTTCAGGCACGTGTGGAATTGAAGTATGTTGACGAAGAGCATATTTTGTGTGATAGTATCGGGGATGTGTGATTAAGATTAAATAACGTTAAATTATTGAGAGGAGGAATAAATCATGAGAGGAAAATGGATGATTCTGGTGCTCGTCGCGCTTCTGTACGCCCCGGGGTGGGCGGGTGCCGTGTCGGAGGATGATTTTGACCTTGACACCACGGCGGATCTGGTGGAATTGTGTATGGTGCCCGGCAGCGATCCGCTCCAGAGGGAAGCCGTCGGTTTCTGCGTCGGCTTCCTGGTGGGGGCCTATCACTATCATGTGGCGGAAAATGCGGGTCCGGCGGGAACCCTGATGGTTTGCCTGCCCGATCCACCGCCGTCGCGATCCAAGATAGGGGAGATGTTCATGGATTGGGTGAAAAAACATCCTGAATACATGAACGACGAAGCGGTTGAGACGTGGTTTCGGTTCCTCGTCGAGACGTATCCTTGTAAGCCCTGAATCAACCCTTATGAAAAAGGAGACTGAAATGACGAAAACTGTAATTGCACTGATGATCGCCACCTGCCTCATGCTGGGTGGATGTGCGGGGATGAGCGATACGGGTCAGAGGACCCTCAGCGGCGGTGCCATGGGTGCCGCCGGAGGCGCCATTATCGGCGCCATAGCCGGAAATGCAGGCTTGGGCGCCGCCATTGGCGGTGCGGCCGGCGCCGGTGGCGGGTATCTCTATGGCAAGCATAAAGAATCCGAGAAGAGTGCATATCAACAAGGGTATAATGCGGGACAGCAGAGTCAATAGGTGTTTTCCCCGCAATCAATGACGGTTTGAGCGAAAAGGTTAAAGGCTCAGGCTGAAAAACGGCTTTGAAACCATATTGAAAAGGAGAGGTGAATTATGAAAGAACGCAGAAGTTCGAAAGTTATGTTCCGTCTGGTGATGAGTTTGTTTATAGCTGCCATCTTTTTCATCACCGCCCTGCCGGCGATGGCCAAGGAAGATCTGAAACCACAGATCCTGGTGGATCAGGCCTTGGCAACGCTGAATGATTTTGTTGTGGACAAGGAAATGGCATGGTTTAAAGATCATCTGAAAGACTCCCTGGGGATCATAATCGTTCCTCAACTCGTGAAGGCAGGGTTCATTTTCGGGGGGTCCGGCGGTCGGGGCGTTGTGCTTATTCGCGATCCGAAAACGGGTCAGTGGGGCCAACCCGGGTTTTACAGCCTGGGTTCCGTGAGTTTTGGTCTGCAGATCGGTGCAGAATCAGCCTCGGTGATCATACAGGTAAGAACCCAGCGGGGGCTGGAATCCCTCTATGGCACCTCCTTTAAATTTGGAGGCGATTGTTCCGTGGCCGCAGGGCCGGTTGGGGCCGGTGTGGCTGCAAAAGGGGTGATCGGGGATATGGTTTCTTTTTCCCGGAGCCAGGGAGTCTATGCAGGGG
>JAGHDR010000341.1 GCA_021159825.1 Deltaproteobacteria bacterium
ATAATATACGCATATCGTGCAGGACTTTTGTTCGTCTTCAAGGCGTGATGACAGGTGCATAGTTGGGCTATGTGCCTGTTGTCACAACGTAGAAGACGGGCAAAAGGGCAAGCAGGATGCGTAGATTTTTTTTTGGAAGTTCTCTTACACTTCCAGTTTTCGGTGGATCAGCTTGATGACCGATTTTGGATCGGCTTTGCCCCTGGTCTTTCTCATGACCTGGCCCACCAGAAAATCAATGGGTTTAAGATTCCCTTCCTTGATTTGAGAAACCACTTTGGGGTTTTCATTCATCACGTCATCCAGAAAAGCTTCCAGCTGATCTTCATTTTGAATGGGTTTCAGTCCCTTTTTATGGATGATCGCTTTCGGTTCTTCCCCGGATTTAAACATCTCTTCCAGAATTTCCCTGCCGATTCCGGGCGTCACCTTGCCCCGGCTTACGAGATTGACCAATTCCGCGCAGTTCTTTGGCTCGATCGGGCATTCTGCAATGGCGGAGGATGCCTCCTTGAGAAGCCTGAAAAGCTCCTTGATAATCCAGTGGCTCAGTTTTCCGGGATCCTCGCAATGGGAAGCGCAGGCTGTGAAATAGTCTGAGACGGCCCTTTCTTTGGTCAGGATCAGCGCATCGTCTCTGGGAATGGCATATTCATCCATAATTCGCTTGACCCTCTGGTGGGGGAGTTCGGGCAATGCACTTTTGATGTCGGTGATAAACTCGTCTTCGAGGTTTACCTCCAGCAGGTCGGGATCCGGAAAATAACGGTAATCGGGGGCGTCTTCCTTGCTCCGCATGGGACGGGTGATGCGCTTTATTTCATCAAAATGAAGCGTTTCCTGTTCAATTGTGCCGCCGAAATCCAGGATTTCCGCCTGCCGCTTCATTTCGTATTCGAGCGCTTCCATCATGAATCGAAAAGAGGACATGTTTTTGACCTCGGTTCGGTTGCTGAATTCCCGGGTCCCTTTGGGGCGGAGTGAAAGATTTACATCACACCGAAGTTGCCCCTTTTCCATTTTGCAGTCACTGACACCGATATAGCGGAGGATCTGCCGCAACTTTTCCAGGTAAGCCCGGGCCTCCTGAACAGAGCGTAAGGGGTTTCGTTCATGGTCTCCCACAATCTCAAGGAGCGGTATGCTGCTTCGATTGTAGTCCACCAGACTGTAGTCGGCATCATCAAAGGAATCGGATGAATGTACCAGTTTTCCGGCATCTTCCTCCAAGTGAATCCGTTTGATGCCCACAGGATAGGGTTTTCCATCATCACCCGTGATTTCGAGGCATCCGTTTTCACAAAATGGGAGTTCATATTGTGAGATTTGATATCCTTTGGGCAAATCAGGATAGAAGTAGTTTTTCCGAGCAAACCGCGATCGCCGGTTTATGGTGCAATCAAGGGCCACACCTGCGGAAATGGCGTATTCCACGGCCTTTTTATTGAGAACGGGCAGCGCTCCCGGCTGCCCGGTGCAAACCGGACAGATTTCGGTATTGGGAGGGATGTCATAGGCCACCCGGCAATTGCAGAACAGTTTCGTTTCGGTTTTCAGTTCAACGTGTGTTTCAAAGCAAATGACAGCATCGTATTCCATGGTTGAGTTTCCTGATTCTTTAATAGCTAACGGCCGGCAGCGGCCAGCCGCTCGTAGGCCGCTCCCACCCGAAGGATCATCTCTTCATCAAAGGGTTTTCCCACGATTTGGAGGCCCACCGGCAGGTCATTTATTTTACCGCAGGGAAGGCTCATGCCGGGCAGTCCCGCCAGATTAAGAGAAACGGTGTAGATGTCCACCAGGTACATTTGCAGGGGATCGGTCATTTTTTCACCCAGGGCAAAGGGAAGACAGGGCGTGACCGGGGTCATGATGCAGTCCACTTTCTTGAATGCCTCGTCAAAATCCCCTTTGATCAATTTCCGGGCTTTCTGCGCTTTCAGGTAATAGGCATCATAGTAGCCGGCCGAGAGAACATAAGTCCCCAGCATGATGCGTCGTTTGACCTCCATGCCGAACCCTTTTGTTCGGGTTTTGAGGTACATTTCCATGCAGTCGGTAATATCCCCCGCATTTCTGAAACCATATTTTACGCCATCAAAACGTGCCAGGTTGCTGCTCGCTTCAGCGGTGGCGATAAGATAATAGGCGCCGATGGCATAGGGGCTGTGGGGCAGGTTGATGGGAACGACACTGGCCCCGTTTTTTTCGAGAAGTGCAACGGCTTCAAATACCTTCTCTTTGATTCTTGAGTCGAGCCCTTCTGCAAAAAAATCTTGGGGAATTCCCATTCGAATGCCCTCTATCCCCTCTTTAAGCGCTTTTAAGAAATCGGGTGTTTTCACATTGGCGGAGGTGGTATCCAGGGGATCATGTCCGGAGATAACATTCAGCATCATGGCGCAGTCCGCCACTGTTTTTCCAATGGCGCCGATTTGGTCCAGTGACGAGGCATAAGCGACCAGGCCGTAGCGAGAAACCCTGCCATAGGTGGGTTTAATACCGGTAACGCCGCAAAAGGCAGACGGTTGACGAATGGATCCCCCTGTATCGGTTCCCAGGGCGAGGATGCTTTCACCGGAGGAAACCGCTGCCGCGGAACCGCCGCTGGAACCGCCGGCGACCCGCTCAAGGTCATGGGGGTTTCGGGTGGGGCCCGCAATACTGCTTTCCGTGGTAGATCCCATGCCGAATTCATCCATGTTGGTTTTTCCCACCAGGACGGCGCCGGCATCCAGTATATTACGACAGGCGGTGGCATTATAGGTGGGAACAAAATCCGCAAGAATTTTGGATCCGCAGGTGGTCTTGATGCCCTTTGTGCACAGGATGTCTTTGACTGCAACCGGAATGCCGGTCAAAAGAGGAATATCACCGCCCTGCCGGAATTTTGCATCGGCAAGATCGGCCTGCTTGAAAGCGGTTTCGCGGGTTGTGGTGACAAAGGCATTAATGGATTTTTCCCTCTCATCAATCCTTTTGAAAACCGATTGGGTGATTTCCCGCGCGCTGATTTCCCCCCGTCTCAGCATTCCGGCCAATGCCATTGCGCTTTGGTCGCACAGTTGCGTGGTTTGACTTTCCAATATCCTAACCTTCCAGCATTTTGGGTACTTTGTAGTAGTTTCTTTCTCTCATGGGGGCGTTTTCAAGCAGCGGTTCCGTTTCCTTGCGGTCTTCAGGCTGATCATCCCGCCAGACATTGTCTACTTCGAGAACGTGACTCATGGGAGAGACGTGGTCTGTATCCAGAACGATCTGGATACAGACCA
>JAGHDR010000322.1 GCA_021159825.1 Deltaproteobacteria bacterium
AACAAGTCCAGGTATCATGAAAATTGGTTGCAGAATCTTTTGATATCGGCATCTTTGGGAGGTTTTCAGCGTGTTCCCCCAAATCCGTTATAATCAGGAGATAAGAAAGGGCTGTATCCAACCACCATTATTCAGGCGTAATCTTATTTGAAATAGGTCAGCAGTGCATGCAGATTGGTCAGGGGGTGGGGTGGACAACCAACTTTTGTGATTTAAGATCGAACAAACCTGACCCAAATCTATGCGCCCACTTGTGAAAGTTATTTCGTCCACGTTCCTAACCAAACATCGGAAAAGGGCAGCGGATTAGTTACACAGTGTTGCATCATGCGCGCTAAACCTGGAATTCTTTTTTTGTTGCTTTTTGATCCCCATTGAATACTATAAGCGGTCATTAGAACCTTTCTTTTTTAAGGGATCCCACTTCTTGCTATGAAGGATTTCACCCTTACCACTACCTTGTTTTTGGCGGCCCACTGGCTCATCGTCATCGGGCTTTCCATCCGTGTCATCATGAGACGGCGGCCGGTTGGGGTATCCCTGGCATGGCTCACCGTCATATTCAGTGTTCCTTTTGCGGGCGCCGTCTTCTATTTTCTTATCGGTGAAAGCCGTATCGGTGAAGAATATCTGGCCCGTGCGGCCAAAATCCATGATTTATACCGAAACTGGCAGATAACGCTTAAAAAGCGTGCTTCCCGCGAAAAACCGCCGGCGGGTCTGATCGCAATTAAAGCCATTCAGCTTCACGCTGAAAAACTCGCCGGTTTTCCCGCCATGAGGGGCAACAAAGTACACCTCATGGACCATTTTGAAACAGTCTTTGCATCCATCATTGAAGATGTAGAGTACGCTAAGAGCACCTGCCACCTGGAATTTTACATCTGGACCGTGGGCGGAAAAGCCGACGAGGTGGCGGAAGCGTTGATTCGGGCTGCAAAACGCGGTGTGATCGGCCGTGTGCTGGTGGATGCCGTCGGCAGCAAAGACTTTGTCAGAAGTGAACTGGCCCAGCACCTTAGGGATTCCGGCATTCGTATTGTGGCATCCCTGCCGGTGGGTCCCCTGCGCATGCTGGTGACCAGGAGCGACCTTCGTAATCACCGAAAGATTATTGTGATTGACGGAGAGATCGCTTACACGGGAAGCCAGAATCTGGTGGATCCCCGTTTTTTCAAACAGGATGAAGGGGTAGGCCAATGGATCGACGCCATGATTCGCATGGAAGGCCCCAGCGTGGAAGCGCTTGCCGGTACTTTTATCGAAGATTGGGAACTGAATACGGGCGAAGGCCTAAAAGCACTCGAAGAAACGAGCGATATTCGTTCTATCCCCGAAAAAGGGACCACACCGGTTCAGGTAGTGCCTTCCGGACCGGCCATCAGACCGGAAGTTATCTATCAACTGCTATTGACGACAATCTACAGCGCACAAAAAAAACTGGTGCTCACCACACCCTATTTCGTACCCGATGAATCCCTTATAACAGCGCTTATTTCCGCCGCCCACCGGCAGGTGGACGTCATCATCGTGGTACCGGCTGAGGTAGACTCCCGGTTGGTCCATTACGCCAGTCGTTCTCTTTTTGATAATCTCATGAGTGCCGGCGTTACCATTGCCGCCTTTAAGGGTGGGTTGCTGCATACCAAATCCATCACCGTGGATGATGGTATCTGCGTGTTCGGAACGGTCAATCTTGACATGCGCAGTCTCTGGCTTAATTTCGAAGTCTCTCTTTTCATATATGATCCGGAACTGACGAAACAGGTGCGGGAGATGCAGATGAAGTACGTCCATAACGCCGACATACTCAACCTGACAGAATGGCGAAAACGTTCTTCATTTCAACGGTTTACAGAAAATGCAGCTCAACTCGTGGGACCGCTCCTCTAAAACTGAAAGAAGCAGGGGAGTGACTCAAGACATGGGCATTGACCCATTCAAGAAAGATCTCAGATGGGACCGTTGCGGGCTGGAATCTTGTGGTTCAATAGGTCCGTTCTTACCGGCCCAGGTTATATTGCTTTATTTTTTTGTGAAGGTTACTCCGCTCAATACCGATGGCTTCAGCGGTTTGAGAAATATTGCCATTGTACTCATTGAGTTTTTCCTCAATAAAAGCCTTCTCAAACTCGCCTTTTGCCTCCTTGAGGGAATCCGAACCAAAGCCCGGCGCCATTCCCGCCCGCATGGTTTTTGCGCTTTGATTAAAGGGTGCCGGTATATCCTTTCCGGTAATCACATCGCCCGGCGTCATAATCATGAGCCTTTCAATCAGGTTTTTCAATTCCCGCACATTGCCGGGCCAGTCGTATTTTTGAAGGAGTTTAAAAGTTTCGGCTGGGAACGCTTTGGGTTCTACCTTGGCACTCAGAGCAAATTCCGAAACGAATTCTTTCACAAGCCTGGGGATGTCTTCCACCCGCTCTTTCAGCGACGGAACCCGCATGGGAATCACATTTAATCGAAAATAGAGATCCTCCCTGAAAGCCCCTTTTTCGATCTCCTTCTCCAGATCCTTATTCGTAGCGGCAATCACCCTGACATCCACCTGAATGGTCTTTGTACCACCCACCCGTTCAAAGTTCTGTTCTTGAAGAATCCGGAGGGTTTTGGACTGGGCTTTAAGACTCATATCACCGATTTCGTCCAGGAAAATGGTCCCTTCATGCGCTGAATCAAATTTCCCCTTTTTCATGGTGGAGGCCCCGGTGAAGGCCCCTTTTTCATGCCCGAAGAGCTCGCTTTCGATGAGATCTTCGGGAATGGCCGCGCAGTTCACTTCGACCATGGGATTTCGACTTCGAC
>JAGHDR010000418.1 GCA_021159825.1 Deltaproteobacteria bacterium
ATGGCCACGCTAGTGGATGGTTCATGTGAACGCCTCTGCATATTGGCGGGCGTATACTTGACCCAACACAAAGAGTTTGCGTTGAATGCCAAAAATGTTTTGACCCATTGAGATTCGTCGATTGTAACACATGACCCCTTCATCCATGGCTGCGCCCTTGCGACAGCTATTCTGTCAGGATGTAACATGGCATCCAGAAGCGATTCATCAAAAACAAGATCACTTTCGAGTAGCAGGAATGGCTCATGGATAACCTTACGCGCCATCCAGAGAGAATAGATATTGTTGGTCGTCTCGTATAGCGGGCTGAAAACATAGTCGATTTTCATGTTGCCTACCTGATTTCCCAGATATTCCCGAATACGGTTTTCCAGATATCCCGTGACCACAACCAAACGTTTGAAACCATGCTGATTCAGGCTATAGGTCAGACGTTCAAGTATCGACATGGTATTGACTATTGTTAAACATTTAGGTTCATTCCGTGTCAAGGGGTGCAAACGACTACCTGTACCGGCTGCGAGGAGTAGTGCTGTGGTCACATGTTCATTATAAGAGTAGCGATGCATCAAATTTATATCCTTTCCTGAATAGCTCTCGGACAAGCGGATCTTTCCAGTGCAATCTTCAATTCAATTAGGAGGATTCCAATTCTCTATCTCTACGCCTTTCTTCCCGCTTTTCAATCTCTTCGGCAAAGAGATCGAGGCGCAGAGGACAAGGGAATTGATTGCGGTCGACATATTGGCACTCAAGTTGATCGCATTGTACAAACAGTTCGTATATTGGTTTACGGCTGAGGGAAGGTTTAACTTTTAAGGCAATTTTGACATCCTCAGAAACAACGGTGCAAAAATAATCTTTTTTCCTACGCTTTGGCAACGATTTTCTCCTTGTTGTCCACAGTCTTACGGCGGGACTTATTTTTTGTCTAATCGACATCAGCACTTGTCATATTCGCTCCACGCTTCAGCCACTTCCGGATTCCTTTCAAAAAACGCATGGTTGACGCTTTCGATCACTCCGTTGAGGGGGCAGGCGAAATTTATGCACTGAGAGCAAAGGAGCATCTTTAAAGTCATGAAAAACTAACCGAGGAAATGACGTAAACGATTGGCAAGAACCCTTGCCTATGATCTGAAATAGTCCGTCTTATTATAATTTAGAGGTCGATGGCTGGCATCGAAGATAAGAATCCAAGGAGGATATCGATTCAACTACACATACGGGGGCTGTACCTTCTACATCTCAATAGACGGTAATTCATGTTTCCGTGATATTTGTCAGCACCTCGAATGCTCTATGATTCTGCATAACGTCAGCATCGCCTTCGAGCCAAAATACACCGATTTTCAAGCTGCTGCCAACACAAAAATCGAAACGTACTCTATGCCGGAATAAATATTCCAGCCTTGAAACCACTGCTTTTCCAACTCGTAGCCTAATTTCCTGACACTCTATCAGAAAATGAAAGGGATCTTCAACAAAAAAAGGAAATCGGAAGAAAAACACCTATAAAGGGTGTTAAAACAATTAAGGTTATTGTCAATGAAAACAGCATGTTAAACCAAATTTGGGGTAAAGCCAATGTCTAGCGTAACCTGCTGAATTTATGGCTTAAAATTCATATTGTTTTAACACCCTTCTATAGAAAACGAGGGGAAAAAGGAAGCCGCATCCTGAAAAGCCCGACTTCCCGTTGAAAGTCAGTATTCACGGAATCTCATTGATATTGAGCATTTTGAAACAACAGGGGCACCTTTTAAGATGTTCCCTCATGTCATCGCCCCTTGACCAAAACAGCGGTCGGCATTGGGAACCTGAAAAACGATACTGCACCCATACGGGAAATCCGCACCCACAAAATCTCTGTTGCATTTCATACACCTCCGTTTGTACGTTTAAATAGCATTGGTTTATTTATATTAACATTTTGAGTAAAAAAATATTATAATAGTTCACAGGGTGCAGTTGTCAGGGTGCAAAATCAGCACGTTTTAGCCAATTCTTTTCAAATATTGTCCCTCAATCGTACTCCTCTTTTGCATATATCTAAATCTTCGAATTGCATCCTGCCCCCTGTGAACGGTTACAAAATATTCAAGCGCTCCTTTCAGCGATATTCCCTGCCGACCCACACCACTTTTCCGATGATGCGGGCCATGTTCATTTCGGCCTCTTTCAGAAAAATCGAGGCATAATCCTTGTTGTCGCTCTGCAATACCAGGTTGTTCGGATGCTTTTCCACCCGTTTGACCATCACCGTGTCTTCAATGCCCACCGCATAAAGTGCACCGGCAATAATCGCTTTCTGGGACTCATCAACCAGAACAGTATCCCCGTCCTTTAATTCGGGCGCCATGCTGTTGCCGAAGATGTCCATCAGAACCATTGAGCCGGCACTTCCCTTTCGGCTCAACCAGTCTTTCCTGAAAGCGTAGAACCCCTGGATATTCGACCCCACCTCAAAAGAACCGCCGCCTGCGCAAAGGCGTGCATTGACTTTCGGAATTTTCTCGAATTCAGGGTCGTGGCCGATCTTGTTGTCCCTCGGGTCACCGGTTCCCCTTTCAAGCCAGTCAGGGTTCAAGCCGAATTTCCGTGACAGCCCAAGGACCCAATTGGCAGGAATCGTCCCCTTTTTCTTGGCCTGGGTTATGGCGGAGCGGTTGATCCCCAGAACAGCAGCCAATTCTGTTTGAGACCGAATTTGGGTTGCCGCGGTGACGCGCTCAAAGAATGATTCAAAATGATGGAAGGTCATGGGATTCATAAAACGAATAAAAGTTAACAAGTTGTTTACTTAAATAAACGATATCAGGACTCCTGTCAAGCTTTTTTTCAGTTACCCATCGGAGAAGGGGGGGCAAATCATCACCGGTTGTCCAATGAGCTCCGATAGGGGAAGAACCTTTAGCCCCCGGTCTTTGATGCCCTGAAGCACTTTGTCAATTTCGTTCAGCCACAGCTCTAAAGCTGTACGCCTTTTCGGCATAACATCATGGAGCGCAATGATATGATCACTTCGCAAATGCTTGAGCACACGCCTCGAAAGCCCCTTGAGCCGTCTGTTTCCCGCATCCAAACCCCGGCAGCTGAAGTTTACATTGACCATTCCCAGTTCCTTGAGAACCCGCCGAAGCTTTGGATTAGTGATGCCCACGGGGGGCCGAAAAGCCAGGGGTTTAACGTGAAACCGGGCCAGAACTTCCTGTGCGGTGCTGATTTCCCTAAACAGGTGTTTGCTGCTTTTGAGCATACAAAAGTTGTCATGGCTGTAGGAATGGTTCCCCAGCAAATGGCCCTTTTTAAGTATTTTTTTGATGAGTTGAGGATGAGCAGCCGCTTTTTTTCCAAGAACAAAAAAAGTCGCTTTGACCTCGTGTTGGTCGAGAAGGGCCAGCAGAGGTTCGGTGGTAAATGGATCGGGACCGTCATCAAACGTGATAGAGACAGCCTTTTGACCTGAATTTCCCCGGCTGATGATGGGGAGAAAAAAACTGAACCGTGGCAGGAAAGGCGCCACCATGCAGAGAGCCACGAACAGAAGCAGGGGCGCCACTGCCAGAGATACATCAAACAAGGCCAGCACAAACGCGGCAAAATAACACGTGAAACCCAGTAAATGGGCGGGTGAAAGAGAACTAGACGACATGGGATTATCCTTCAACCTTTTTCGGCCATCAGCCAGACGGATTCTCCCCTTGACCCGGAGGGGATGTTGCGTTTCATCTGGAAGCCGGTGCTCGTGAGCATTTCCACCAGCATGTCAGTGGGCCTGTAATACAGGGAAGTTCGGGAAAGTTTGGATTTAAGCGCCTCCAGTTTCCACGGCCATGTATAACGGCCTTCAGTGGGCGTAGCCATGCGAATCAGAAGCCATCCGCC
>JAGHDR010000085.1 GCA_021159825.1 Deltaproteobacteria bacterium
AAAAGGGTTATACACAGCGCTATAAGAACCGTTTTATGGATGGAACAGAATCTTCCATTTGTCTGCATGTGGCAGGAAAGGCGTGGTATAAACCGGGAAGGTATGGTAGCTTCGTGGGGCATGCTCTTAAAAGGGGCACACTGGCAGCAGGGATTGTGCGGGAGAATCATGACATTGATCACGTCAAGATCATTCAATCCGGCTTGAACAGCCTCAGGTATTTCGGGAAAGAATCCTCGCCCCAGTTCCAGTTGAAGGCGTTGAAAGAAGCGGTGGAAGCTGCTTCCAGCCTGGGGCTCAAGACCATGGTGCATGCCAATGGGGAACTTCCGGTGCGAATCGCTCTGGAAGCGGGATGCAGTTCCATTGAGCACGGTTTTTTTATGGGAAAACAGAACCTGAATGTTATGGCCGAGATGCAGGTTTTTTGGGTTCCCACGGCCGGTACCATGAAAGCTTTTGCAGAACATGCCTGGGGAAGGGAAAAAGAGCGCCTGGTGGCGTTAAGAAACCTGGACCACCAGATGTCACAGATGGCTTTGGCAAGAAGGTTGGGGGTGCCCATTGCCCTTGGAACTGATTCGGGCAGTGTGGGAGTTCACCACGGCAGGGCTTTAATTGAAGAATTACAACTTCTTCTGGATGCAGGCTTTTCCATTGAAGAGGCGATCAAATGCGCCTCTTTTAACAATGCAAAGCTTTTGGGTCTCGACCGAAAAGGGCTTATAAAAAAAGGGATGCAAGCGGATTTTGTTGTGGTAAAAGGGTCGCCATCGGCTCTGCCCGAAAGCTTGAAAGACATTTTCAGCATCCATGTGGGTGAACGGTTTTTATGATGCGGCGATTGCACGAATATGGATGTTGGCTTGTGGTCTTCCTGGTGATGGCGCAGGCACTCTTGGGTTGCACCGTTGTACCGTCTCCCAGGGGAATGGATGTGGTTTTAGTAAGCGAAAACGACCCCATTTTCGACAAAAGTTTTGAGGCACTTTCTTTCGAAGATATAGACCTGAAACAAATGTGGGTTGAACGAGAAACATCTGAGGAACGGGATAATGTGGTTATTCACAACCACACCTTTGCCGACGTTGTGGAAAGGGTTAAAGGGGGCGTCGTCAACATCTACACCCGGAATCTGGAAGAAAAGGAAGCCCGCGTCGGTGTATCACCCAATGACATTGTCCGAATCCCGCTTCTTTCCTATCTGTTCGATATTATACCTTTTAAAGTTCCCATTCCGTACAATAGTGAAGGATTCAGCCTGGGTTCCGGGTTTATTATCAATGAGCAGGGGTATATTCTCACAAACGCCCATGTCATCCATAACGCCACGGATATTCGCGTGGTCCTTTCGGAAGGAAGAAAGGAATATCCCGCCAAGATCGTGGGCACCGATCGCATTACCGATACGGCCCTCATTCGCATCCAGCCCGATCACCTGCTGACCGTCCTTCCTCTGGGCAATTCGGACCGTCTGCGTATCGGCGAGATGGTGCTGGCCATCGGAAACCCTTTAGGGTTAAAACACTCGGTGACATCGGGGATCGTCAGCGCAACGGAACGGATCTCTCCCGGCCTGAGTGAAAAACTGCTGGATTTTATCCAGACGGATTCGGCCATCAACCCCGGAAGCAGCGGTGGACCCTTGGTGAATCTTCATGGTGAAGTGGTGGGTATCAACACAGCGATGATCAGCAAAGCACAATCCATCGGATTTGCCATACCCATCAACACCGTAAAAATGGTCATGCCTATGTTGATTCTGGGCAAGACGGAAAGAGGTTGGCTGGGGGTTCAGGCTGTTCCGCTCATGCCGAACAAGGCCTTTGAACTGAAATATCCCCATGAGGGCGGTGTTCTGGTGGTAGCGGTGGAAAAGGACAGCCCCGCGGAAAAGGCGGGCATGAAACCCGATGATATCATCATGGCGTTGAACGGCCATCCCGTGGGGCGCTTCCTCATGCTGAGACGGGAAATGCTTTCCCTGAGTCCCTGCGTTCAGCTGAGTTTATCGGTTTTCCGGGATGGTGCCGTACTGGAAATTAAGAGTACCCTTGAGAAAAGGGAAAAAGAAGATTGATGGCGTCGTAAAAAGTCCCATCTACTGCGTTGCAGTGATTTTTCAGAACCTCAACATACTACATGTATGCCTACGATCCTGAAAAATCACTACGCCTTGTATCTGGAACCTTTTACAACTTAAAGGCCATGGGTGACGGGTCTACTTTTTATAACCCGGAGGAGCTGGATGCGGATGATGCCATGATGGTTTTGATCCATGCCTGGGAGGGAACGCCTTTGAACCGGGATTTGATCCGAAAAGGGTGATGGAAGGTATTTGAAATTGGAAATTCGAAATTGGACCGTGGAAACTAGAACTGGGGAAAATGGATCTTGGAGGTGGGGATGAAACGCAGGATTGTAAGTTTGGGAGTCGGTCTGTTGCTGCTGTTGGCGACGATAAACCTTTCAGCGTGTGTTGACAAATCCAAGTGGCGAACCAAGGAGTATGGCGGGTCGCCAAACTGGGAGGAAGATTTCGGCAGGCCCGAACGTCAGATGGGTTTTTAGAAAACCTTGATGACCGGTCCGAATGGATAAAGAGTATGATGGAGAAGATGTTTGCAACCATTGTTCGCACAATGGTGGGTGCCAATCACGGTAACGGCCCCTTAGCCGGTTTTGACGCCGCTGAACAATTTTGTCCGGACCGTTACTATGACACGGATGTGGCAAGAAATATCAATGCGGCCTTTTTAATTCTGCTTTCAGGGTGTGATCACGCCCAATACAGCGTTGCGGAAAGATATCTTGATGCTTTTGAGGCGGAGGAAAAATGGCAAAATATCGTACGGTTTATGAAAAACGGTGCGGCATTGATTAAGGGTGAAATCCGGAACCTGTGCCATGAGGACGATGATTTTAAAAACACTCTCGAAAAGGCGGAGCGTTTCTGCGCGGCGCAGGATACATCCTGGGGAGTCGGGTCACTTAAAAAAATCTGGGAGGTACTCTTTCCTGAGGGGGCCGACTGCCTCTTGGATCAGGCGGAAAAAATCCTTTCTCTCAGGGCCGATCGACGTGTTCGTATCACAGCGCCCAATGCTTCGCCCCTTGACAATCCATCGCGCCAGATGCTGTTTCTGTCCAATCTGCTGGTGACAACCCCCGGGGATCCTGATTCGCTGAAGTATTTGCCCTATGGATCCCGGATGGTCGAAAAGCTAAGGCAGGTTATGAGGGAAAAACAGCGCTACTGGTTTGATCACCCCATTCAGATCGGCGTTTCAAATGACAACAATGAAGCCATCTATGGACTCAGAGGACTTGACAACGCCATTTCATTTGAAAAAGAACGGGGGGTTGCCCAACCGGCGGATAAATTAACCTGCCTGTTATCCGTATCCGTTACCCATGACGGCCTGCATGGGATTGTCAAAGACTACTTGAGAGAAGTCTATGCCGGCACCGGACCTTTTGAACATCTCAATATTTACCTGTTCTCCGAAAACGACACGGATCTGATCACAACAGAGATCCTTCTGCCCGCAATGGAAAAATATCTGGGCGTTAGAGATGCCGGCTCCCTTCGCAGGGTATTCGGCGTTGACGGTGAATACGGCCGCCATTACAGCTTCCTTAAAGCCATGAGTGCCCTCTGGCAGGTCCTGATCGATCCCGTTGTGAAAGGCTCCTTTAAACTGGATCTGGACCAAGTATTTGACCAGGAGGTATTGGTCAAAGAGACCGGTAATTCCGCCCTGGAACACTTCAAAACGCCGCTTTGGGGGGCGAAGGGGGAAGATGCGGAAGGGAACCCTGTGGATCTTGGACTGATGGCAGGCGCCCTGGTCAATGCGGAGGATGTTTCGAAGGGGCTCTTTACGCCCGATGTGCCCATCCCCGACCCCATTCCACAGGGTGAGGCGTTGGTTTTTTACAGCCCCCTTCCCATGGGCATTTCAACCCGTGCGGAAATGATGGCACATTATGATACCGATAGGCTCGATGGCATTCACAGCTGTATCCAACGCGTCCATGTGACCGGCGGAACCACTGCAGCCCTCATTGAAAGCATTCGCAGGTACCGCCCTTTTACGCCCACCTTCATCGGCCGCGCCGAAGATCAGGCCTATCTGATGGGGTCTCTGTTTGCAAAACCCAACAGAAATTTGCGTTACCTTCACAAACCAGGACTGGTCATGCGCCATGACAAAGCGGTTTTTGCCGGAGAAGCCATTGAGGGGGCAAAGCTGGGAAAGTATATGGGCGATCTGGTCCGCATCCTTTTCTTTTCGTACTATGTGCGGGCACTACCGTGGCCATCCAACGAGATCAAGAAAATTATCGATCCCTTTACCGGTTGTTTTGCATCAAAACTGCCTTTCACTGCTGTCTATCTGAGGCTTTCATTCCACCTGGCGGAAATGTTTGCCCATGACGATGAATCCGTGAACGTTGAAGGGATTCAATTGCTGGAACTGGGGGTGGAGCGCCTTGAGAAGATCATTGATGAGCTCAACCAGACACCCAATCCACTGATAGAGAAGTATCGGCAGGAGAAAGAAGGGTGGGACCTCTTTTACGACCTGTTGGACCACTTGGAAGAGGCTTTGGCGAAAGGCGATGCGTTTGCTCTGAATCTAAGGGATCGTGCCAGAAAGTTGGTGGAAGACTGCCGCGTATAGAAACATCAAGCTAACGTTGTCCCGTTTGGATTGCGACCTTCTAAAACACTCCTGATAATTCTGGAGGATCATTCCCCTTGAACCAGGCATCACTCATATTGATTCTGGAGGCCATGGCCATTTATTTTTTGGTCGGGCTTG
Organism: Deltaproteobacteria bacterium; assembly: GCA_021159825.1. Lineage (GTDB taxonomy): Bacteria > Desulfobacterota > DSM-4660 > Desulfatiglandales > Desulfatiglandaceae > NaphS2. The sequence continues at coordinate 4,830 of JAGHDR010000085.1, forward strand.
GTCCTAACTTCGCCCACCATTATTTTTTGAATATCGAATGTCGAACAGGGAATGTTGAATAATGAAGTTAAAACAGATTATTATACTTCGACATTTGATATTCCTTGATCAACATTCTGCGGTTCTCTTTTAACAGTGGGCGAAGTTAGAACCAAGCCCAATTAACAAGAAGACCCTGATGATAACTTTAAAATCGTGTAATTCGGATACACAACCGATTGAGTCTTTCAAGATCGCCGGCGCGGAAGGATATTCTGAATATTGGAGGAAAAATAAGTCCCCCATTGAATCTCGTGAATTGGGACGGGTTTTGCTGGCGTTAAGAAAACTTGCATCTTATATCGGCAGGAATGTAGGGGAAATTGTATGGTCGGGGATGGAATTCAAGAAGGAGGCAATTGTTCTTGATCCTCGTCCGTACATGGGAAAATACCCGGTATCCGCAGCGAAAATTGATCTTGCCGCCGGTCTCACAATCCAAAAAGCGTACAAGAAATTTGAATGGAGCGAAAGGATAAAACCTGATCTCCAAAAACAACTTGCCGTAACGGCCCAGTACAGTCGGAAATTTGATCTCTTTTTTGACACGGCTGAAAATATTTATGTAGATCTGATTTCAAATAAATCCGTGCTGGGTCTATATACCGAACAATTCAGGAAACACAAAATACTGACGACTCACCTCGAATACCTGCAGTATCCAACAACAAAGGG
>JAGHDR010000385.1 GCA_021159825.1 Deltaproteobacteria bacterium
CCGCGTCAGGCTCAAATTGTAATCCTCGAAATACGATACTGTATTCCTGCGGTTACAATCATCGCCTTCCTTGAACTCAAACAAATTTTCTCATTTGTGGACGGACACCATAGAGGATTACAGTCCATCCCATCGGTACTCCACGCTACTCCCCCCCTTCTCGGTCAGTACGCCCACAATATTCCTGACACTTGACTTCAGAAACAGATTCCACAATTTACCGGTGCTTTTCTTGGGATAAACCAGCGCTACATCTCCTTTGATGCCAACGATTTTTTTGGTAATTTCAACGGCATCCTGAAAGTTTCCCATAAAATCAACCAGGCCCAGATCTTTGGCACGGGCACCTGAAAAAATGCGCCCGTCCGCAATTTCCTGAACTTTTTCGACGGAGAGATTTCGACCCGACGCCACAGCTGTCACGAACTGCCCCTGCAGATCCTTTATCAATGCGTCTAGTATCTCACGGTCTCTTTGGGTCAACTTTCGATCCGGTGAGCCCATATCTTTGAACTCACCACTCTTGACGATTTCAAGGTCAACACCAATTTTATTCAGCAGTTCCTCAAGGCGAACAAACTGAATAAAGACACCGATACTGCCGGTAATGGTCCCCGGATTGGACACGATCTTGGTTGCGGGCGCCGCCACATAATACCCACCTGAGGCGGCGACAGACCCCATGGATACAACGACCGGTTTTTGAAGGGTAATCTTCTGCACTTCGCGATAGATTTCCTGGGATGCCCCCACCCCGCCGCCCGGGGAGTTGATCCGCAGGATAATGGCCCTGATGCTATCATCTTTGGCAAACTTTACCAACTCTGAGGAAATTTTCTCGGAGGAAGAAATCGTCCCGGTTATGGAAACAACACCGATCTTCTCTTCAAAGAGGCCAGTTGAGGATGGGTTGAAAAAATGAAGTACCAGAAGCAGGATGCCGCCCAATACAATCGCCACAACCAGAAGGATGGTCAGTACGATCAATAGTGGGCGACTTTTTTTTGCCATGGCTACAGGGCCTGTTAATGTTTATAATCAGTCTGTTTCAGAAGATGACTTTACGCTGCTGCTCTCGTCTGAAATTTCTTCAATCCCCTGCGTTTCTTCCGGACCCAATTCATTCGGTACGGATTGACGTTCGAGATTGATCATTTCTTCCCGCAACAAATCACCCAGGTTTGACGTGGCTTCCTTGCGGTTGTTGACATAACTTTTGAAAACCTCCTTTTCACTGGTCTGTTCCAGCTTACGAATGGAAAGGCCGATTTTCTTTTCACGGCGCGAAACATTAATGACCTTGGTCTGGATCACATCGTCCAACTGAAATCGGGACAGGGGGTTCCCCCGTTTATCACCCGAAATTTCAGAAACATGGACCAGGCCCTCGATGCCTTCCTCCAGTTCGATAAACAGCCCGAAATCGGTGATGTTGGTCACGGTCCCCGTGACGCGTGTTCCGGGTTTATATTTTACGGGAATTTCATCCCAGGGATCGGGCGTCAATTGTTTGATGCCGAGGGAAAAACGCTCATTTTCTTTGTCGATATTGAGAACCACCGCGCGTAATTCCTGCCCCTTCTTATACATCTCCGAAGGGTGTTTAATGCGTTTGATCCAGGACATGTCGGAAATGTGAACGAGGCCGTCTATCCCTTCATCAATGCCGATAAAGGTTCCGAAATCCGTGATGTTCTTGATTTTACCCTCGATGGTGGTGCCCACCGGATACTTTTCTTCGATGACATCCCAGGGGTTGGGTTCCACCTGTTTCATGCCCAGTGAAATGCGTTTCCTTGAAACATCCATGTTAAGAACAATGGCATTGACAGAATCCCCCACATTCAGGATCTGTGAGGGATGGCGAATTTTACGGGTCCATGACATCTCCGACACATGGATCAGCCCTTCAACACCCTGCTCCACTTCCACAAAAGCACCGTAATCCGTAAGGCTGACAACACGCCCGGCGATTTTTTCGCCAATGGGATAATTTTCTGCCACCTGGCTCCAGGGATCCGGCACCAATTGTTTTATCCCCAGGGAGACCCGCTCCTTCTCCGGGTCAAAACTCAATACTTTAATTTCTATTTCATCCCCAACCCGATGCATTTCAGATGGGTGCCCCACACGCCCCCAGGACATATCCGTAATATGGACCAGGCCGTCAATACCGCCGAGGTCAATGAAGAGTCCGTAATCCGTAATATTTTTAACAACGCCTTTCAGGACAACCCCCTCCGCGATAATCCTGAGGGTTTCCTCTTTTAAGGCGGCGCGTTCCGCTTCAAGTATGGCACGACGGGACAAAACGATGTTGCCTCGCCGTTTATTATATTTGACAATCTTGAACTCATGTTCGGTACCCACCAGGCTGTCCATATCCCGGATCGGCCTGAGATCCACCTGCGATCCGGGTAGAAAAGCCTGAAGGCCGATATCTACTGAGAGCCCGCCCTTGACCCTGGAAACAATTTTGCCCGTAACAGTACCGTTGCTTTCGTATATTTCCTTGATCTGATCCCAGATTTTGATTTTCGCGGCCTTTTCCCTGGAAAGGCGAATGACCCCTTCGTCATCCTCCCTTCGTTCAAGGAGGACCTCAACCTTGTCGCCCACCTTTGCGGAAACCTGCCCTTGTTCATCCAGGAATTCATGAATGGAAATCTGCCCTTCGGACTTGTAACCGATATCCACCAGCACATATTCTTTATCCACCTGAACAATTTCACCGGGGACCACTTCACCTTCCTGAATGCTTTTTAAGCTTTCTTCATACATTTGCATGAAGTTATCAGCATCCATCTCCTCTGCGATGTGATCATTTTGCGGTGTCATGCCCTGATCATCGTCCTGGGTTGCCGTCTCATCCTTGGCGCTTGCTGTTTCGTTTTGAGTTAAGAAGTCAGTTGCCTTTTCCATTAACCTGGTAACCCCCCTGAGCCTGCGTACCGTAGCGAAATAATCCAGGTTATCTAACTACCAAACCTAAAACAGGATTTCAACTTATTTCCTCAACTAGAGGCCGTATGGTTCATCAACCATTGCACCACCTCTTCGATCCCCATCCCCGTGGAATCGAGGATGAATGCGTCAGGGGCGGGCCTCAAAGGGGCCAAGGCGCGATTTTCATCCTGATTATCCCGTTTTTTAAGGCTGTCCATAACAGCCGTTTTTTCTATTGTTTTTCCGCGGGTCAGCAATTCCAGATGTCGTCTCGAGGTCCTTTCCTCAAGGGAAGCCGTCAACAGAAATTTAAACCCTGCATCAGGGAAAACCACTGTGCCCATATCCCTGCCTTCAGCAACGAGCCCTTTGTTGACGTGGCGGGACATTTTTCGTTGAAGGTTGCACATGGCCTCCCGAACCTCTTTGACGGTGGATACGGTGGACGAAAGCATGTCCATCTCAGGATTTCGAATCTCCTCCGAGATATCCTCATTTCCCATCAACAACCCGGGAGGGTCCTGGTCTGCCACAAAACGAAGATGTATATTTTCACATAAATGCATTAATGCCATTCGGTTATCCAGGGAAATCCCCCCCCGTTTTGCCGCAAGGGCAATGGCACGGTACATGGCACCGGTGTTCAGATAAGCATAGTCCATCCTGGCGGCCAGTAAGCGGCTGATGGTACTCTTGCCGGAGCCTGCGGGGCCGTCGATTGTTATCACATTTACAACGCTCATAAGATTTACCTTTTCCGGTATGTCCTCTTCCGGTTTTCAATCCTTCAGGCCAGGTTTTTCAGCAGTCTAATTTTTTAAAAAACGCGGTTGATTTATGATTCGGTTTTGCTGTATGACTCACCCTAGAATTTTTGGGGTTTATATCTCAATACGGAGAAAATGTAAACGGCAAGCGCCGTCCCTCACAGTTTCCATGTTGAAGGCGCGGGATCAGGAATATTTTTAATCGATTTTTCCTTGACTTACAAACACTGATCCTCTATTTTTCCATTCGGTTGCAGCAACGGGGCTGCTGCTTCTTTGTGTTTCGGTTTCAAGTGATAATTTAGTGACCCAAAGGCTACATGGAACCCCTGAGAGATCTTTTGCTTCGAGACAGGTGGCCGAATGAAGTGCTGTCTACGCGTAACCCGGGAGGAGTGATGAACAAGTCAGAATTGATTGAAGCCTTAGCCAAAGAAGAAGATTTACCTTTAAAGAAGGCTGAGGAAGTGGTTAACACGGTCTTTGGCGAGATGGAAAACGCTCTCATTAACGAAGAGAGGGTGGAAATTCGCGGCCTGGGTAGTTTCAAGGTAAAGGATTATGACGGTTACAAGGGGCGAAACCCAAAAACGGGAGAAATTATCAGTGTCGGCCGGAAGAAACTCCCTTTTTTTAAAGTCGGAAAGGAATTGAAAGAAAGAGTCGACATCACATAAGATTAAGTACCATTCAGTGAAAACCCTTGGTCGCGCTAGACGGGGAGTTAGCGGTGCCCCTTTACCCGAAATCCGCTTATGCGGGGTTGAAAATCCTTCTGGAGATCCCTGATTCGAAATGCGTTTTCAACACTTTGGGGTTGATATGGACCTCACGTAACAGGCACTTATAAACCCCGTCAGGTCCGGAAGGAAGCAGCGGTAAGTAAGAAAGTCTGTGTCGTCGAGTGAATCTATATGGTTTCCCCGGGTGGCGAAACCATATCGTTCAGGTTTCAAAAGAGGATGCGCGGCCAAGGACATTAAAATCGGAATGCTCATGCCGGATTCTCACCGTCTGTCGGAAACGCAGCAACACGCACCATACCTTCAACATCAAGATCTTTCCCAATATCATCAACTGAAACACGGAACCTTCACCCGGCACGGGGGCACCAGTCATTCCCCTTTTGATTCACTGAACATCAGCGATGCGGTGGGGGATTCCGGGAAAAACGTCGCAGCGAACCTGATGATCATCAGACATACCATGGGCGCCCGTCGAATCCTTCTCACACGGCAGACCCATGGGACCGAGATTTTGATTGTTGATACGGATACAACTGAAACATTCGGCTCCTCATGGCAGGCGGATGCCATGATAACAAATATTTCCGGCGTCGGGCTGATAATCAAACAGGCCGATTGCCAGGCGGTGATTCTCTTTGACCCGGCGGAAAATGTGATTGCCAACGTTCATTGCGGTTGGAGAGGAAACGTTCAGAACATTCTGGGGCGGGTGGTACGCATGATGGAACATCGTTTCAACTGCAGGGCGGAAAATCTTGTTGCCGCCATCGGGCCGTCTCTCGGTCCCTGTTGCGCCGAATTCATCACCCACAGAGACATATTCCCGCCCGATTTTGAGGATTTCAGGGTTTCTGAAAACCATTTCGATCTCTGGGGCCTAAGTTCTCATCAGCTCGTTATGGAAGGGATCAATCCGGATAACATTACGGTTTCAAAAATTTGCACCCGATGCCATACGGATCGTTTTTTCTCTTACAGGGGAGAGGGCGTAACCGGACGATTCGGGACGGTTGTGATGCTTAAATAGTAACCTAAGGCGGGATACCCGCAACCCAAAGTAGGAGTCAGTTATCAGTTGTCAGTTGTCAGTTACTGAACACTGATAACTGAACACTGACAACTTTTTCTTGTTTTTTATGACAGAAAACCAGATGAAAAGGTACTAAAGAAAGGAACATACCGGAAATGCCCACCAAATACATCATTGTGACGGGAGGCGTGCTTTCAGGCTTAGGCAAAGGTATTGCTGCTGCTTCAATCGGCCACCTGCTCTCCGCAAAACTCAAAATTGTTCCCATCAAATGTGACGGTTATCTCAATGTTGATCCCGGCACCATGAATCCCTTTGAACACGGCGAGGTTTTCGTGCTCGATGACGGCGCCGAGGTGGACATGGATTTCGGACATTATGAGCGCTTTCTGGGGGTTCGCTGCAAGTCCAACTGGAATTTGACCATGGGCAAGGTTTTCAACATGGTCCGGAAAAAGGAAAGGCGCGGTGATTACCTGGGTAAAACCGTTCAATATATTCCCCATGTAACCGACCTGATCAAAGATCACATCGGGCAGGTTGTCAAAGAAGAATCACCGGACCTGGTGATTGTGGAAATCGGCGGAACCGTTGGGGACATCGAAAACGAGCTCTTTCTGGAAGCCTTGCGCCAGATGAAAAAAGATGTGGGGAGAAACAATATCGTATTTGTTCACCTGACCTATGTACCCATTCCCGCCGGCGTCAATGAACAGAAATCCAAGCCCACCCAGCAAAGCGTCAATCTTCTGCAACAACGCGGTATTTTCCCGGATGTCATCATCGGCCGGTCTCCGAAATTTCTGACGCCCGAAATCAAAGCCAAAATAAGCAACTTCTGCGACGTCAAGCCCGAGGCGGTCATTACCGGTTTGGATGTGGACGACATTTACAAAATTCCCATTATTTTCGAACAAGAAGGTCTGCCCGAAATCATTCACAAAAAACTCAACATATACAGCCCTCCGGATCTCAGAAAATGGAAAAAGCTGGTGGAAAACATCCGGAATCCCGACAAGGAAATCACCATCGCCATATGCGGAAAATACACCAAACTCGAAGATTCCTATGCCTCCATCATTGAATCCTTCAATCACTGCTCGGCCCACCTGAGATGCAAGATTAACCTCAAATGGGTTGAGACCACCGAACTCAAAGATGCCTCGCAATTGGATCAAATTGACGGTCTGGTGGTTCCCGGCGGTTTTGGTTCCCGGGGCGCCGAAGGAAAAATAGAGGCGATTCGCCTGGCAAGAGAGTCCAACATCCCCTTTCTGGGCCTCTGCCTGGGTCTCCAACTGGCCGTCATTGAATTTGCGAGACATGTCTGTCACCTGGATGGCGCCAATTCCACGGAAATGGACTCTGAAACGCCCCATCCGGTCATCGACATTCTTCCGGAACAGAGAACCGTGACCGAAAAAGGGGGAACCATGCGTCTCGGCACCTACCCTGCCCTGCTCACGGAGGGATCGGTGGTACATTCTCTCTATGGCGCCGAAGAAGTCTCCGAGCGGCACCGGCACCGTTATGAGGTAAACCCGGACTATCATGAGGTGCTTAAGGAAAAGGGAATGGTGTTTTCCGGCATGAGCCCCAACGGCAAACTGGTAGAGTTTATTGAATTGCCGGAGTTGAAATTCTTCTGTGCCACTCAGGCCCACCCCGAGCTAAAGTCAAGGATGGAGTCCCCTTCAC
>JAGHDR010000189.1 GCA_021159825.1 Deltaproteobacteria bacterium
GTTCCATGGTCGGTAGAGTCGAAAAATCGGATGAACACACAAAACGGTTTGTGCTTGACTGCCCTCCACGACAGGGCGTTTGACAAGGGGTTGATCACCATTGATAGTTCTTTCACGGTTTCCCCGGAACTGTTGATTCAGGTTTCGGACAGGGCTCACGGCACCCATGGATTTAACGAATGGTTGTCCGCATATCATGGCAAACCTTTGAAACCGCCTCAACATCCCAACTTTTATCCGGAACCCGCATTTGTACAGTGGCATGTGAGAGAGGTTTTCCAGGGGAAATCCAGATAAAATTTGTCTGGAGAAAGGACGCGGAGCGTCTGGAAGTGCGTTCCCACGCGGAGCACGGGAACGAGGGGATGCGCAAGTCCTGCAGCAAGGGTGATGCATGGAAGACTATTACCAGGAAAATCATGCACAATACTATGATCAAACCTTCAACATCGACCCCACATCCTTCCTGATACCGCTGGCCCGTTGCCTTCATCCGTCAGGCACCATCCTGGATGTGGGTTGCGGATCGGGGCGGGATATGCGCTGGCTCAAAGACAGGGGATTCCAGCCAATGGAGTTTGAGGGGTCTGAAGGCCTCTGTGCCCTGGCGCGGAAGCATTCCGGTCGCCCGGTCATCGAGGGGAATTTCGAGACCAATGATTTTTCCAGCATGCACGTGGATGCCCTTTTGCTGGTCGGAGCGCTGGTCCATGTGCCGCATGATTGTTTTTCAAAAACCCTTTTCAGCATTCTGCAGGCACTTAAACCACAAGGGCATGTACTGGTCACCATGAAGGAAGGAAATCAAAACTCTGAAGTTATGGGGGGCCGTATTTTTTATCTATGGCGAGACGAATCTCTCAGGAAGGTATATGATCAACTGAACTTTACGGTGGTCCATTTTTCCCGCCGGATGTCGAAGATCCGGGAAACGGATGTCTGGCTGGGGTATGTTTTGAAAAGCCAGTAACAATAAGGCGGGAGGGCAAGCCTGCCCTTGACTTTTGAGCGGGTTATTTTTTCCTTCATGGCAACAGACAGTCCAACATTGACAAGGCCAGGCCTCTGGCCGGGGGAAATTCCGAGGCATACGGAATCAGAGGCTGAACAAAAGGTTTACGCATGGCATTCCTTGAGGCTGTGAACCAGGGAAAAGGGAGAGTTCAGCGAGGCGGACTTCATTTGAAATCATCCCCCCTGGACCAGGCCCTTTTATGCATGTTATCTTTCAATTAGAGAAAGGGAAGCGGTCATCGTGAAAAGATCTGATTTTGATTCCGAAAGATTTCAATCCGCCGAACAGCCGAAAGCTGACAAAGATTTCACGCCATGCTCTGTTGCCGAGGGGGACGAACTATATCCCAATGGCATCTTTGTATTTAATATCACAAAAATGCTCGAATACATCAGAGACAATAAAGATAAAATAGAACTTGCAGAAGTAGCTGTGGCTGATTTCCCTAGGGCTTTTTCATCTGTGGATGAATTGCATGTGGATTCCGTTGATGTTTCTCAACCGGTATTACTGGCTGAGATTTCACCCGGACATTATAATCTGATTGATGGCAACCACAGAATGGAAAAAGCTCGGAGAATGGGAATAAGCCGCATCCTTGGTTATAAATTGAATGTAAAACAACACGTCGCGTTTTTGACCGAGAGAAAGGCATATCTATCCTACATCGAGTATTGGAACGAGAAATTGAAATAGAATGGGATCACTTGAAAAGCGGAACCCCTTTTAATGAGCTCTTGAGAAAGCACAGCAAAGCGGTGAAACAGAAAGCGGAGAAGGATAGCATCCGTCAGTAGTAGATAATCTTCCTGGGGAAGCAGAGTTAAGTGAAATTAGGGGTGACCCCTTTTTCGCACGATATGCGTATATTATTTTCTTCCAGTTCCCTAAAAGCGTCATCCCAAGGATAGGGCAGTAAAAGCAGTCAAAATACAAAAGGGGTTACACATAATGCATAACCCCCCTTGATTTTTTTATGGTGGGCGATGCGCGACTCGAACGCGCGACCTCTGGTTCCGGAGACCAACGCTCTATCCATCTGAGCTAATCGCCCTTTGCGATGCACTGATATCAGCTTTTTCTGCCAAGGTCAAGAAAAGGGTTGATAAAACCCCACCGGTTGAGTTGTTTCTCCATCCTGAATCTGTGACTCCCGGGCCAGAAATACCTCCCACAGGAGGGACAGAACCGGATGTTTTTCATATTTTCATAGAAAACATATTCCGGGATATTGTTCCGGGCGGCTTCCTCTGGCGCAGCCATCAATGGCACGTTGCACCGGATGCACCGGCTGAACCAATCGGCATGACAGGTTTCCAAAAAAAGCGCCTGTTTCAGCTGTTTCAATTGGTCATCTACGCGATTGTACCGGACAAAGACGGCATCCTCCAGCAACGGGATCAGTTTCCGTTGGCGGGTCAATGGAATCCGTCCGTCGCGAGCCATTTGACCGATATGGTGGATCGGATCAAAAGACTGATAATCGGCATCAAAGCCAAGAACCCTGAGCCATTTGGCAAGTTTGCCCAACATGATGTCCGCTACAAACCGCATTGGCCTTTTTCCTGATTATCCAGAAATTCTCTCTGGCTTGCATTACATTA
>JAGHDR010000079.1 GCA_021159825.1 Deltaproteobacteria bacterium
CCTCCACCCGGTGAACATCCTTGCCTTTTATACCGACAGAAAATACTTCCATGAAAATAACCATCAAAGAAAATAAGGCACCTGAAGTAAAACGATCACTTCTCAAGATGCCTCATAACATGTCAACATCGATGTTTAAATGACCTTCATAAAATAACTCGGAACGCTTCCCAAGAAACCAGACCAAATAATATCCGAGCCTTATAAACAATAACATGATGAAATGCAAGTCAAAAATGTCCCCATGTGAATTCCCGTTCAAATCTTGAAAGTGTACGAACCGGACCAGAAGAAATCGCATCAGAGAAATCATTTTTCTTGTCCATCAAAAAGTTCTTTCAAAAATGCCGGGTGGCCGCTATATTCTGAGTTCCTAAAATGAGAACAACGAGAGAGCAACATGCGACGACTCGCTTTAAAGCCTGACACTACCGCAAAAAAGATAGCCTTTCTGAGTGTTTTCTTCTTCCTTGCGAGCCTTTTTACGCTTTCAGGACAACAGTCCGCCGCCCGGACGATGACGGATGAACTGGGCCGAAAAATGACCGTGCCGGACGACCTCAAACGGGTTGTTTCCCTGGCGCCAAGCATTACTGAAATTGTTTTTTCCCTGGGCAAGGAGGCTCTCCTAAAGGGTGTCTCGCGGTTCAGCGATTTTCCGGCTGCGGCTGAAAAGCTGCCTGGCGTGGGCTCTTATGTTCACCTGGATCTTGAAAAAATCGTTGCTCTGAAGCCGGATCTCTGTATCGGCATAAAGGACGGAAACCCCATAGCGGTGGTCAAGAAACTTGAACGTTTGGGCATACCCGTCTATGCCGTTGATCCCAGAGACCTCGAAGCCGTCCTTGAGACCATCATTCAACTGGGCCGTCTTCTGGGCGCCGACCAAAAGGCGCAAGCCATTGTTTCCGATATGCGCACCCGTATGGAACGGGTGAAATCCCTGGTGGCCACATCACCCCACAAACCCCGTGTGTTTTTTCAAATCGGCGTCTCGCCCATTGTTTCCGCGGGCACCCAAACCTATATTCACGAATTGATCCTCATGGCCGGGGGCAGAAATCTTGCTGAAGGTCCTGTGCCCTACCCAAGATACAGCCGTGAACAGGTCCTGGGCCTTTCCCCCGACGTCATGATTATCACCTCCATGGCCAGGGGGGCCAGTTTTGAGCGTGTCAAAAAACAATGGTCCCGATGGCCATCCATGCCCGCTGTTCGGGACAACCGTATCCTGCTTCTGGATTCCAATCTCTGCGACCGCCCCACACCCCGGCTCATTGATGGCCTGGAACAAGTTGCTGAAGCGATCCACCCGGAACTCTACAGGAAAAAACCGTGAAGAGCCAAAGGCCGCGCGTTTTAAAACGCATATGGATCATATCGATTCTGCTCCTCTTTGTTCTCGCCGCAACCATGGTTCTGGGCATCTCCGTGGGATCTACCGGCAGCAACTTCAAAGAGACGTTATTTTCTCTTTTGGGCATAGAGAAGGCAGACGCCATGCTTGAAACCATTATCTGGCGCATCCGCCTGCCCCGGGTATTTTTGGCGGCGCTGGTCGGTGCGGCCCTTTCACTGGGAGGACTGGTTTTTCAGGCCCTGCTTAGAAATCCCCTAGCCGAGCCCTATATCCTGGGCATTTCAAGCGGATCGGGCATCGGGGCCATTATCGGCATCCTGACAGGCTTGTCCCCTTTTCCCGGTGTCAGCCTCGCCGCTTTTGCCGGCAGCATGGTTACCCTGTTGCTTCTCCTGTTTATGACGTCGGGCAAGACCATGCTGAAAAAAAACATCCTTCTTCTATCGGGGGTTATGGTCAATGCGTTCTGCGGAGCGTTTATCATGTTTCTCATATCCATCACCCAGGACGACCGCCTCCACAACATCCTCTTCTGGCTCATGGGGGATCTGTCCATGGCGGACCTTCCACAGGTCTGGCTGCTGGCTGCGGTGGTGGCGCCCTGTACCATTTTGATTTTCTGTCTTTCCAATACCATGAACCTCTTTCTCATGGGCAAAGAACTGGCCCAGACCATGGGGGTCAACATTAAAGTCATCACCGCAATCCTTCTGGTGACGACCTCCATCATGGTCAGCGCCACGGTGGCTGCCTGCGGGCCCATCGGCTTTGTGGGGCTGGTGATTCCCCACCTGCTGAGGCTCATTGTGGGACCGGACCACCGGGTGCTGGTTCCCGCCTGCCTGCTGGGGGGAGGCGCCTACGTGGTGCTTTGCGATATACTGGCCAGAACACTGCCGGAACAGGGGGAAATGCCCGCCGGCGTCGTCACCGCTATGATCGGTGCACCCCTTTTCATCATATTATTAAAAAAATCAAGATCATGAAACCATCTATCCAAGTCACCTCCCTGCACGCCGCCTATGGATCCCTGTCGGTACTTCAAGATGTTTCCTTTTCCGTGCCCAAAGGGGAATTTTTCATCGTTATCGGTCCCAACGGTTCGGGAAAAACCACTCTGCTGAAAATCCTGTCCGCCATCACGCCATTTCAGAGGGGAAACCTTGAAATTTCAGGGATCCCCATGGCAAAATATTCCCGACGTTCTCTGGCAAGGATCATGGCCCTGGTCCCCCAAACCGTTCCCGAAGATCTTCCGTTTACCGTCAGAGAATTAATCCTCATGGCCCGAACACCCCGTATGGGTCTTTTAGGGCTGGAAGGGGATCAGGATATTCAGATCGCTGAAGAAGCCATGGCCTTTACAGGCGTGGGACCCCTGGCCGAGCGAAAAATGGATCAGTTGAGCGGTGGAGAGCGTCAAAGGGTATTTATTGCCAGAGCCATTTGCCAGGAACCGCAGATCATCCTGCTTGATGAACCCACGGCGGCCCTGGATCTGGCCCATCAAGTACGGATCATGGATCTGATGGAAAAGCTGCGGACGGAAAAAGGCCTCACCATTGTGATGGTATCCCACGATATCAACCTGGCGGCCATGTACGGTAACCGCCTCATGCTGCTCAAAAAAGGACGGATTGTTAAAATGGGTCTGCCCGCGGAGGTACTCACCTTCGAAACCCTGGAAGAAACTTACGAATGTCCTCTTCTGGTGGATAAAAGCCCATTGGGAAATTTCCGGAGGGTGACTCTGGTGCCCCGGAAATTTATCAATGAGGATTTACAGGCCATGGCGGTTCAAAAGAAGAAGGAAGGGGACGCATAACAGGCCCTTAAGCTTTCACCTCACCGGACCCGGGAAGGCCTACGGCTTCTGGTTTTTGGCATTAACCATTTTCAGATGCCGAATCGAAGTATCTTACGGCGGAGGGTATTTTTGTCTATTCCAAGTTCTTTGGCTGTGGCGACCTTTTTCCCCTGATTTCTTTCAAGGGCCTGGCAGATGACACGTTTCTCTATTTCATTGAGCGTCAATCCCGGTAAAATCGGCTTCAGCGCGGTTGATGGAAGGATATGCTCCGGAAGGCAGGCAACGCGGATGATATCTTCCCTGCAAAGAACGAAGGCATGCTCTATGGCATTTTCCAGTTCGCGTATGTTTCCGGGCCAATCGTGCAACATCAACGTGGACATGGCTCGCTGGGACATCCCTGCCATGTTCTTGCCCGTCAGATGATTAAAACGTTCAATGAAATGATCCGCAAGAAGAGGAATATCTTCTTTTCGATCCGCCAATGACGGCAGGGAAAGCTTCACAACGTTAATCCGGTAATATAAATCTTTCCTGAATGCCCCGTTTCTAACCAACTCTTCCAGGTTACTATGCGTAGCAGCAATGATTCTGGCGTTGGTACCTATCGGTTCATTGGATCCCAGGGGTTCATAGGTTTTATTTTCAAGAACCCGCAGAAGACGGACCTGCATGGATGACGATATGTCTCCGATCTCGTCCAACAGAAGGGTGCCGTTCCGGGCTTGTTCGAACCTTCCGGGCTTGTCCGTTTTAGCATCGGTGAAAGCGCCCGCCTTATAACCAAAAAGCTCGGATTCCACCAGAGTATCCGGCAACGCCCCGCAGTTGACGGCCACGAAAGGTCCTTTTTTATATATGCTGTCGTTGTGAATCGCGCGGGCGACGAGTTCCTTCCCCGTGCCGCTGGCCCCTTCTATCAATACAGTGCTGTGACTTTGAGAGATCTGAGGCAGGATTGAAAAAATCCTGATTATAACGGATTTGGGGGAAACAATATAACTACCTGAACTTATAGTACATATTTTCAAGGCCGCTCAATAGCTCGATTGGGCCTGATAATTTGCGGTTTCTTCTTCAACTTGTTGATTTTGCATATTTTCTATAGTTAGGGAGGTAATAGTTCGCATTCCATTCAAGAGAAAAAAGAGAACTCCTCCCCCAAATCCGTTATAGTCAGATGGTTTACAGTAGGTATGCCAGGAAAAGCGGTTCATCATCAAATACCCTTGCCAGCCGGCAGGCTCAATTTTTCAGCCTCGTACTGCATCCCATGACGGCAGAAAGGGTGGAGTCAAATTTTTGATTCTAAGCTTGACATCAAAGGAAAATGTAATTACAGTAGCTACAAATTTAGATCAATGAAATCTAAGGAGCAAAATCCATGGAAAATCAAATACGATCAAGGGATGCCAAGCTGGTCCCCATTGGAAATTCCAAAGGAGTTCGTATACCCAAGGCGCTCATTCAAAAATATGGCCTAAAAAATCCCCTTTTAATAGAAGAAACAGATAAAGGGCTGCTTCTTCGTAATAAAGAAGAAAACAAGCTTTCCTGGGGAGATACGTATAAAAGCATGGCTAATGAAAAGGAAAATTGGGACGATTTTGACACAATACTTCTTGATGGCCTGGAGGATGAGGACTTTGAATATTAAGAGGTACGAAATATATTTTGCTGATCTCAACCCCACAGTAGGAAGCGAAATAAAAAAAGTACGTCCCGTCGTCATAATCAGCCAAGACGAAATGAATAAGTATTTGAAAACTGTTGTTGTATGTCCTTTAACCTCAAAATTGCATCCGCTATGGAGAACTCGGCTCCGGATCAAATGCACGAACAAAAATGCCGAAATTGCTGTTGACCAAATTCGCACCATTAGCAAGCAAAGGTTAAAAAAGAAACTTGATAAGTTATCTGATATCAAAGCCGCCCAATTGCGAAAGCTCATAACTGATATGTACGGTGAATAATAATGGATGCCCCCTATTTGGATTAGGAACGATAACCCGAAGCCTTGCTTTTGAAAAGAGGGCGTAGGGTTTCCAGGGTTCAGGCCAGCCAGAGTGAAGCGCCTTCCAGTCCCCCTTTCCGCCCTACTCCCACTCAATGGTGCTCGGCGGTTTGGAAGAGATATCGTAGACCACCCGGTTTACCCCCTTGACGCTGTTGATGATCCGGTTGGAAATTCTGCCCATAACCTCATAGGGAATCTTCGACCAGTCGGCGGTCATGGCATCCAAGC
>JAGHDR010000014.1 GCA_021159825.1 Deltaproteobacteria bacterium
GAAAATAAAAGAAGGGGTTAAGGATCAGGCCATTCTGATTCCTCAGCAGGGGGTTACCCGCAATCCAAAGGGGGAGCCGTTTGCATTGATCGTGGATGCCGCCGGCAAAGTCGGCATCCGGATGCTTATCCTCGACCGGGCCATGGGCGATAAATGGCTGATCTCATCGGGTCTTGTACCGGGAGATCGGGTAATTGTCGAGGGGCTTCAATTCGTGCGGCCGGGCATGTCCGTGAAGACCGTCCCGTTCGGCGCAAACAGACCGGCGCCTGGTCACGGCGGTCCTGGTGGTTCCGGCAGACCTGATACCGGCGCTCAAAACCAATCGCAAAAGCAACCGGATGGAGGTGCCTGATGCTGTCGAAATTCTTTCTTGACCGCCCGGTTTTCGCATGGGTTATTGCCATTGCCATTATGAGCGCAGGAGCGCTGGCCATCTATTTTCTTCCCATATCCCAGTATCCCGAGCTTGCCCCGCCGGTCATCGCGGTTGATTCATTTTATCCCGGGGCCTCGGCCGAAACCGTGGAAAACACTGTAACCCAGATCATTGAGCAGAAGATGACCGGTTTAGACAGTATGCTTTATCTCTCAGCCCAAAGCAATTCATCGGGGGCGTCCCGCATCGAGTTGACCTTTGCACCCGGAACCGATCCGGATCTTGCCTGGTCCAAGGTGCAGAACAAGCTCCAGCTTGCCATGGCCAGTCTTCCGGATGTGGTGCAGCGACAAGGGATCAAGGTAAGCAAATCGACCCGTAATTATATGATCATAGTGGGAATTATTTCCGAAGACAACAGTATGAACGGCATTGACCTGCGGGATTATGCCAAAACCAACCTGGAAAAGGTTCTGGCACGGGTGCCCGGCGTGGGAGAGGTTGAGGCATTCGGCAGTGAATATGCCATGCGGGTCTGGCTGGATCCGGACAAGCTGACCAATTATCACCTCACCGTTGAAGATGTAATTGGTGCGCTTAGGGCGTATAACGTGGAAATTTCCGCCGGTCAGTTCAGCGGCGCGCCCGCGGTTAAAGGCCAGCGATTAAACGCCTCCATCATCGTCCAACATTACTTAAAGACCCCGGAGGAGTTTGCGGCCATACCCATTCGCACCAATCCCGATGGCTCCAGGGTAAGGATCAAAGATGTGGGCCGGACGGAGCTCGGAACCGAACGTTATGATGTGGTGGCCAGATATAATGGCAAACCTTCCGCCATCCTTGCCATCCGAAAAGAACCCGGCGCCAATTCCCTGAAAACTGCTGATCGCATCAAAAAGAAGCTTCAGGAGATGAGCCGGTATTTCCCGCCGGGCATGAAGGTGATTTACCCCTATGATACCACCCCCTTCACCAGGGTTTCTATTCACGAGGTGGTCAAGACCCTTTTTGAGGCGGTTGTGCTGGTCTTTTTCGTGATGTGGCTTTTTCTGGGAAGTTTACGCGCAACCATAATCCCAACCATCGCCGTTCCTGTGGTGCTTCTTGGGACTTTTGCGGTTATAGGGGCTTTTGGATTTTCCATCAACATGCTGACCATGTTCGCCATGGTCCTGGCCATCGGTCTTCTGGTGGATGATGCCATCGTGGTGGTGGAAAACGTGGATCGGATTATGCTTGAAGAGGGGCTTTCGCCCAGAGAGGCCACTGCAAAGTCCATGGAGCAGATAACATCAGCGCTGATCGGCATCGGCCTGGTGCTTTCCGCTGTCTTCGGCCCCATGGCCTTTTTTCCCGGTTCCACCGGAATTATCTACCGCCAGTTTTCCGTGACCATCGCCGCCGCCATGCTCCTGTCGGTACTTGTGGCTTTGATCCTGACCCCTGTGCTCTGTGCGACCTTTTTAAAACGGGTGCCGCCAGGGCATGAAACGGCGGACAACGTGATCTTTTTCCTGCGCCCCTTTTTTCGAAGGTTTAACAGCATAGTCAATCGCACAAGAAACCTTTATGCCCGTCTGGTGGGGCATGTGCTGGGAAAAAAACTACGCTACATCTTAATTTATTTCATTCTCCTGGGGGTGTTGGGATTCATATTCATGCGCATGCCAACAGCGTATCTTCCGGATGAAGACCAGGGTGTCCTGCTTGTTCAGGCCACACTCCCCTCCGGTTCCACCCTGGAACAGACCCGGAACGTCATGAAACAGGCGGAACAGTATTTTTTGACAAATGAAAAGGATTCAGTGGAATCCTTTGCCCATGTGGCAGGTTTCTCCTTCAGTGGCCAGGGACAGAACGTGGGCCTGGGGTTTGTAAAACTCAAAGACTGGAAACTGCGTGGACGGCCGGATCTAAAGGCCGGCTCCATCGCCGGAAGGGCCATGCGGGTGTTTTCACAGATCAAGGGAGCCATGGTTTTTTGTTTTCCACCGCCTGCCATCATCGAGTTGGGCAATGCTACAGGGTTTGATTTTGAACTTCTGGATTTCGGCGGACTGGGCCATCAAAAGCTGATGGAGGCCCGGAACATGAGCCTCGGCATGGCTATGCAGGATCCAAGGGTGATCAGGGTCAGGCCCAACGGTATGGAGGATGTGCCCGAATATCATATCGATGTGGACTGGAAAAAGGCCGGGGCTCTCGGGGTTCCGATCACTTCAATCCACAACACCATTGCAGCGTCATTCGGCAGCGCCTATGTCAACGACTTTGTCCGGGCCGGGCGGGTAAAAAAGGTTTATATACAGGCGGACGCCCCCTACCGGATGCTGCCAAAGGATCTGGATAAACTCTATGTCCGTAATACCGCAGGCAAGATGGTCCCATTTTCCTCGTTCGCATCAGGACACTGGGCCTATGGTTCTCCCAAGCTTGAACGGTATAACGGTTTTCCGTCCATAAACCTCTGGGGGGAGCCGGCGCCTGGGAGGAGTTCCGGCGAGGCTATGGCTGCAATGGAGGAATTTGCTTCAAAACTTCCTCAGGGGATTGCCTGTGACTGGACAGGGCTTTCATACCAGGAACGGATGGCCACTAAACAGGGGCCTTTGCTGTATGCTTTTTGCATTTTTGTAATTTTTCTCTGCCTTGCCGCCCTGTATGAAAGCTGGCCTGTCCCGCTGGCGAACCTGTTAATGCTTCCTTTGGGAGTTCTCGGCGCAACAGTTGCCACCTGGTCGAGGGGATTATTCAATGACGTTTACTTTCAGATCGGGTTTATTACGACAATGGGGCTTTCGACCAAAAACGCCATCCTTATCATTCAGTTTATCAAGGAAAGATTGAATCATGGAGAGGGGCTGGTGGAAGCGACCATCGGGGCCGCGCGGGTACGGCTGCGACCGGTCATGATGACATCACTGGCGTTTTTTTTCGGGGTGTTGCCGCTGGCTATCGCCACCGGCGCGGGTTCCGGCGCTATGAACGGCATCGGAACAGCGGTCTGCGGCGGGATGATCTCTGCCACATTTATCGACCTGTTTTATATCCCCTTGTTTTTTGTTCTCGTATATGGGTTTTTCAAGGGGAGTAAATCAAGACAGGGCGATGAGCAAAATATTAATTCCAACGGGACTCAGGAGGTGCATTAACATGATAAAACAAATATTACTGATATTGTTAGTATTCGTTTTTCTATGTGGCTGCACTCTGGCTCCGAAATACATACAGCCCAAAGCGCCGATTCCGGCTGAATGGCCACAGGGTGGGGCTTATAAGGATGTTCAGGAACTAGCTGGTACAGTGATAGTCCCGGAGCTGAGCCGGCAGTCGTTTTTTGCCGACGAACAATTGCAAAAAATTATTGAATTGGCTCTTACCAACAACCGGGATCTGCGGCTTGCCGCCTTGAATGTCGAAAAGGCGCGTGCTCTTTACGGTGTGCAAAGGGCGGAGTTATTTCCGGTAGTTAATGC
>JAGHDR010000113.1 GCA_021159825.1 Deltaproteobacteria bacterium
GGCAGATGCAGAATATCATTATTAATGATGTACCCTGGATTCCCCTTTACAGCCCGAAAGTGGTCGAAGGGGCCCGCCAGGACCGATTCACGGGGTGGGTTTCGATGCTGGGGGGCATCGGAAACCGGTGGTCCTTCTGCTGTATCAAGCCGAGACAATAATATCGCCATCCGGTAAAGCATCAGCCCATATGATCCTTGACAAGGCACCCCATATTCGTTATGCCAACTAAAAATATTGAATCCCCCCGGCCTCAACGGAACCCGCCGGGGTTCATGCGTTTATTTGGCCCATTAATAGATACTACAAAAGATGATTGAAGACAGAGATAAGAAAGTCATCAGCCAGATCCAGAAGGACCTGCCGGTGTATCCCCAACCCTTTGCACTCATGGCTGAAAAAATCGGCATTTCTGAAAAAGAGTTCATCGAAAGGGTCAAGCGCCTCAAAAAAGATGGCATCATCCGCCGTTTCGGCGCCACGCTGCGTCACCAGGAAGCCGGTTTCAAAGCGAACGCCATGATCGCCTGGAAGGCTCCTGAAAGCATCATCAGTGAGATGGGAAAAACCCTGGCCGGGTTTAGGGAGGTTTCCCACTGCTATCACCGGGCCGCGAAGGGCGACTGGCCCTACAACCTCTATACCATGGTTCACGGGGGCAGCCGGGATGAATGCCGGGAGATTGCCGAGCAGATGTCTACCGCCACGGGCCTCAGCAACTACGCCGTTTTGTTCAGCGAAAAAGAATTCAAGAAAACCAGCATGGAGTATTTTGCATGAGAGAAAAATCCAGAGTACTATTTGAGAAGGCCAAAAAAATCATCCCCGGCGGCGTGAACAGTCCCGTCAGGGCAGGAAAATCCGTCGGGGTGGATCCACCCTTCATCACCTCCGCCAAAGGCGCCCTGATCCGGGATGCGGACGGCAACGAATACATCGATTATGTGGGTTCATGGGGCCCCATGATTCTCGGTCATGCCCACCCTGAAGTGGTGGAAGCGGTCATCAAAAGTGCCGAACGGGGCACCAGCTACGGCGCCCCCACGGAAAGTGAGCTGACCATGGCCGAAATCATCGTGGAAATGGTCGCTTCCGTTGAGAAGGTACGCATGGTGAACTCAGGCACGGAAGCCGCCATGAGCGCCATTCGACTGGCAAGGGGCTACACGGACCGGGATAAAATCGTGAAATTTGACGGCTGCTACCATGGTCATTCGGACAGTCTTCTGGTTGCCGCCGGCTCAGGGCCGGCCACCCTCGGCATCCCCGGAAGCCCCGGCGTTCCTGAGGATGTGGCCAGGCACACCATTTCACTTCCCTATAACAACATAGCCGCTGTTGAAAAGGCTTTTGATCGATTCGGCCCTGAAATCGCCTGTGTCATTGTCGAACCCGTTCCCGGAAATATGGGGGTCATTATTCCGGATCAATCCTTTCTGGAGGGTCTTAGACGTATTACCGGCAGCTATGGAACGGTCCTTATTTTCGATGAAGTGATCACCGGGTTCAGACTGGCCCAAGGGGGCGCACAGGAAGTTTTGGGAATCACACCCGATCTCACCTGTTTTGGAAAAATCATCGGCGGCGGTCTTCCGGTGGGCGCCTATGGCGGCAGGGCGGAAATTATGGACCGCATCGCCCCGGATGGGGACGTTTACCAGGCCGGAACCCTTTCCGGAAATCCCCTGGCCATGGCTGCGGGCCTGGCCACCCTGAACATCCTGAAACGGGAAAACCCCTATGCCGAACTTAACCGGAAATCTGAAGCGCTTTTTATGGGCCTTGAGACAGCCGCAAAAAACGCCGGCATGCCGGCGACGGTAAACCGCATGGGTTCCATGGGGTGTCTCTTTTTTACACCGAAGACCGTGACGGATTTTGCAACAGCGCAAACCGGCAACCCGGATGTTTTCAGGCAATACTATCAAGAGATGCTGGATCAGGGCATATACCTGGCGCCATCGCCCTTTGAGACCACGTTTCTCTCCCTGGCCCATACAAGTAAAATGATAGCGGAAACCATTGATCGAGCTGAAAAAGCCTTTGAAATTATCGCGCAGGCGCTTTAACGTTACTGAATCACGTATCTGTAAAATGGTTTTTTAAGGAAAGGTTTTCATGAATGTCCGAGATTGAAAAAAATAAAATTGCCCTTGATTTTTCAAAAGGAGATGGGCTGCTCCCGGCTATTGCGCAGGACGGGGCGTCAGGAAAGATATTGATGCTGGCCTACATCAACAAAGCGGCGTGGGATAAAACCCTTGAAACCGGCGAAGCCCATTATTGGAGCCGTTCCAGACAGGAGCTGTGGCACAAGGGAGGCACTTCCGGACATGTTCAGATCATCAAGGAAGTCTTTGCGGACTGTGATGATGACACGGTTGTCTTTCGGGTGGAACAGATTGGCGGCGCAGCCTGTCACACGGGCTATGAAACCTGCTTCCACAAAAAAATAGCCCCTGACGGCACTGTGACCATTGTGGGAGAAAAAGTATTTGATCCGGAGAAGGTATACAAAAAATGAACACATTGAAATTCGGTATTCCCAAGGGAAGCCTCCAGAAAGCAACTATTGGTCTTTTTGAGAAATCCGGTTGGAAAATCACCGTGAACAGCCGAAGTTATTTCCCTGATATTAACGATTCCGAGATTGAATGCGCCCTCTGCCGGGCCCAGGAAATGTCCCAATACGTGGAAAACGGCACGCTGGATGCGGGCCTTACCGGCAGGGACTGGATTGAAGAGAATGAATCCGATGTGGTGACGGTTGATGATCTGGTTTATTCCAAAGTCAGCCAGAACCCGGCCAGGTGGGTACTGGCGGTGTCTGCGGGCTCGGACATCAAAACCCTTGAAGACCTTCAGGGGAAGAAAATCGCCACGGAACTGGTCAATTTCACCCGAAAATTCTTTGAAGAAAAAAACATCGATGTGAAGATATCCTTTTCATGGGGGGCCACGGAAGCCAAAGTGGTCTCCGGGCTGGCGGATGCCATCGTTGAAGTGACCGAGACCGGAAGCACCATTCGGGCCCACGGCCTCAAAATTATTCATGAACTCATGGAAACCAATACCCAATTGATCGCCAACCGAGAGGCCTATCAGGACGAATGGAAGAAACAGAAAATCTCCCAGATTATTCTGCTTCTCAAAGGGGCTTTGCGGGCAGAAAATATGGTGGCGCTCAAAATGAACATTCTCAAACGAAACCTTGAGGAGATTATCAAAATCCTCCCGAGCCTGAATGCACCCACCATCGCGGGTCTTCACCACTCCGGCTGGATATCCGTTGAAACCGTTGTGGATGCGCGGCTGGTGAGGGACCTCATTCCCCAACTGATGCATGCCGGCGCTCAGGGAATCATTGAGTACGCTCTGAACAAGGTTATCTGAGACTAACATTAAATCGAGAATAAACCCATGAGCAGAATCGCTGAACGGACCCAAAACATTCCCCCCTTTATCGTCATGGACGTCCTGGAAAGGGCCCACGAACTAGAGAGACAGGGACGTAATATTATTCACCTGGAAATCGGAGAGCCTGACTTCAAAACACCCGGGTGCATCTGTGAAGCGGCCAAAGAAGCCATTTCAAGGGGCGAAACCCACTATACCCACAGCCTGGGCCTGCTGGAACTGCGGGAAGCCATCTGCGAGCATTACCACGAAAAATACGGTGTCAGCGTTGATCCGGATCGCATCCTGGTGACTTCGGGCACCTCCCCTGCCCTGTTCATGGTCTTCTCCGCCCTCCTCGAAGCCGGAGAAGAGGTGATCATGACCGATCCCCACTATCCCTGCTATCCCAATTTCGCGGAATTCCTGGGGGCCCGGCCCATCCGGGTAAAAGGCTATGAAGAAGACGGGTTTCAACTTCGGCCGGAAGCGGTCAAGAAAAATATCGGGCCGAAAACCCGGGCGATTCTCATTAATTCTCCTTCCAATCCCACCGGAAACCTGCTTTCCAAAGATCGAATGGCTAAAGTGGCACAGCTGGGTCCACCCATTATATCCGACGAGATTTACCACGGCCTGGTTTACGGGGAAAAGGAGCATTCCATTCTTGAATTCACGGAGAACGCTTTTGTGCTGAACGGGTTTTCCAAGTTTTTTGCCATGACCGGTTGGCGTCTCGGCTACTTGATTGCGCCCCCTGACTTCATTCGGCCCATGCAGAAGGTCCAACAGAACTTTTTCATATCTGCGGGGAGCGTTTCCCAATGGGCGGGTATTGCCGCCCTGAAGGTTGCCCATAAAGATGTTGAGCAAATGCGGGCCACTTATGACGAACGCCGCAAATACATGATCAAACGGATTCGGGAATTGGGTTTTGGTGTAGCCGTGGAACCGGCAGGTGCCTTTTATATCCTGGCCAATGCCCGCCACCTGACTGAAAGCTCCTATGATCTGGCCTTTGAAATCCTCGAAAAAGCCGGTGTGGGCGTAACGCCCGGGATCGACTTCGGACAGAATGCCGAAGGTTATATCCGTTTTTCATACGCCAATTCCCTCGAAAATATCAAGGAGGGGATGAATCGGATCGAACGTTTCCTAAAGACCCATGGACGTTGAATTCATCAAAAGCGCTTTTCAGGAAAAACACTATCCCCCCCCCGACAGGCCGGAGATCGCTTTTGCGGGAAAGTCCAATGTGGGGAAATCCAGCCTTCTCAACACCCTTGTCAATCGGCGAAAACTGGCCAGAACCAGCAGCACACCCGGCAGGACCCAGGCTATTAATTTCTTCCGCTTCGGCAAAACCCTTTATCTGGTGGATCTACCCGGATACGGGTTTGCCCGGGTGCCCATCAAGGTCAAGAAATCCTGGGGACTAATGGTGGAAGACTACCTCCGAACCCGGGAGACCCTTAAAGCCGTGGTGGTAATTCTCGATATTCGCAGGGACCCCTCAACAGGGGATGAAGACCTCATCAACTGGTTGAATTATTATGCCATCAA
>JAGHDR010000166.1 GCA_021159825.1 Deltaproteobacteria bacterium
ATCCCGTGGAGAGCGTCAGGGGCTTGCGCCTGTTGAGGGATTATTGGCGGGGAAGGTAAAAATCATGAAAACGGCGTATCCTATTCAAATCCTCTGGTAATTTCATCAAAAAAGAAAAAGAAAAAAGTTGAAGAAAAATGAACTTTTGACGGGACAAATGGAAAGGGCCGTGCTACCATGAAAATATGAGCCCTCAGGAAATAAAAGAAATCCTTCACAAAGTTGATGTTGGCCCGGATGTTCTCGATAAAGAGACGTTATCCAACGCACTTTCAACCCTTTTACAGCTTGTCGAAAGGTTTAATGCTGAGAACGAGAAACTAAAAATTGAAAACCAGAAGTTACGAGATGAAAACAACTTGCTGAGAGGGGAACAGGGAAAACCAAAGATTCGTGGAAATAAAACAGGGGGAAAAGGCAATAATGTATCCTCCGAAAATGAAATAAAGAAGCGGGAAAAGAAAAAGAAAAGAAAATCAAAAGCCAAAAAGAAAAAAATCAAAATTGATCGAACCGAGGTATGCAAAGTCGATCGGTCGAAATTACCTGAGGATGCCAAGTTTAAAGGATATGACTGTGTTACCGTACAGGAAATTTTGATCAAGACAGACAATGTTGAGTACAAAAAGGAAGTTTATTACTCAGCTTCTGAAAAGAAAACCTATGTGGGGCAATTACCCTCTGCGATTTCGGGGGAATTTGGCCCTGGTATAAGATCATCGGTGTGTACGCTTAAGCATGTGGCAAACATGTCGGAACCAAAGATCCGGGAACTCTTGGAAAATTATGGAACATTCATCTCACAATCAACCATTTCCCGAATTCTTACCGGTGACCAAACCGGTTTCAACCAGGAAAAGAATGACATTTTCCGGGCTGCCTTAGTGCCTTACAGATTCATTGCTTTGAAAAAAACAAGAAGTTTTTTTGACAGATCTGGAGATCGGCTTATAACGCGGATCTTCGAGGTTTTTTATACCGGTAGTTTTTTTCAGTTTTTGGGTTGCGGGCATAGTCCGCCTTAGGTTATTATCGAAGGAGCATCTACTGACAAATTTAACGCTACGAAGAAGAATTGTAAAGCAGGGCCTCAACTGATCGGCCCATAACTTCGAGGAACCCAGCCATGCCGAATGTCAAACCCGCTAAATCGATCATAGAGGCGTTTCAAACAATTCTACAGAAGGATGTCGATGTGGGCCTAATGTTTCAAAAAGCCCAAAGCCTTTATGATACTCTGGACAAAAAAGAAAAAGAGGGACTCTTTCAAGCGATCATTGAACAGATGGAGGTCCTTCAGGAGGATTTACAACCCACTTTAGAAAAACTGATTGCATGCAAACCCCATGATCCATCCTGGCCCCGTCTGATTTCACAACTGAGAAACCAGGCCTATTCACCGCGCCTTGAGGTATTCAAAAAAATCTCCCTTTCCCCTGGAGGATTGAAATCCCTTTTGGATTTTCGGGGGGATCTGCTGTCCATCAGCCGTGCTTCCGGTATTGATTTAAAACCCCTGGATTCGGATATCATTTTTCTCTTTGATATGTGGTTTCAGGAAGGCTTTCTTTATCTGGAGGAAATCACACTGAATTCCGCCTACCGGCAGATTTCGCTTATCAAGGATCGGGACCTGGTTCACCCCATGGCCAGTATTGAGGAAATGGGACAGCGCCTGGGAAGGGATCGACGCTGTTTTGCCCTTTACCACCGGTTGATGCCCTATGAACCCATCATATTCATCGAAGTGGCCCTGACCCGGGGGATTGTCCGAAGCATGTCCGAAATCATGGCCGAATCCGAAACCCGGCTGAGTGAGACCCGGGCCGATACGGCCGTGTTCTATTCCATTAACAATACCCAGAACGGGCTGGTGGGACTGGGTATGGGCAAGATGCTGATCGGAAAGGTCGTGGAATACCTTAAAACTGAAAATAAAAAACTCAAAAACTTCATAACTTTAAGCCCGATTCCGGGCTTTTTTAACAGGTATTTGAAACCTTTGCTGGAGGGAAAAGATGACGGTTTTTCCCTCAAGCAGGATGACGTCATGGGCTATTTCTCGAAAAAAGGAGCGTTGAAGGTTCTGGAACAGGGGAACAGAGAAAGTGCGGATTCAAATGATTTTTGTATGACCTTGCTTTCCATTTTAAACCATGAGAAATGGGTTCAGGATAAAGAACTGAAAAAAGAACTGAAAGGCCCCCTTACCAGGATTGCTTACCATTATATTGCCGAAGAAAAGACGTCCCGAAACAAGCCGCTCAATCCCGTTGCGGGTTTTCACCTGGGAAACGGCGCCGCCGTATCCGAAAAAAATGTGCATTTTTTGGCCAACCCTTCGCCCAGAGGTCTGCGGGAATCGTGCGGGGTCATGGTCAACTATATTTACACCTCCGGCTGGCTGGGGCAGATCAGGCGATCATTCGGATGGTTCGACCGAGTGGAAATCCGGGGACTTTTTGGCAAAGGTCCTTGAGATCA
The DNA here is from genome assembly GCA_021159825.1 of Deltaproteobacteria bacterium. Taxonomy (GTDB): domain Bacteria; phylum Desulfobacterota; class DSM-4660; order Desulfatiglandales; family Desulfatiglandaceae; genus NaphS2. The sequence goes on from JAGHDR010000166.1 coordinate 2,485, forward strand.
GGGTGTTTCATTTATCTTGACAATCATTTGAATGGCTGGCGCTTGGTTATATTGTGGCTAAATTATAGCCATCATGGTTTTCTATCTTCACTTTGAAAAACAATGATAACCGCTATTATGGAACAAACACTTACAGGAAATCATATCATGGGTATCATCCCCGAACTGATCGAAATTGTCGGCCCGGAAAACGTATTTGATGATCGCGTCGAATGCTTGAGCAATTCTCGGGATCTTTCCGTGCATGAGGGCGTCCCCGATGTGGTGGTCTTCGCGTATACCACGGAACAGGTGTCCGCCATCATGCGGCTCGCCAATGACAAAAAGATTCCGGTGACCGTGCAGGGTTCGGGAACCGCCACCACTGGGGCGTCTTTGCCCGTTAACGGGGGCATCCTCCTGGATCTTCACCGCATGAACAACATACTTGAAATCGACAAGGACAACTTCTATGCCCGGGTGGAACCCGGCGTCATCTGCGCTCAATTAAATGTGGAACTGGGCAAACAGAACCTCATGTTCCCTCCCAACCCCGGCAGCGAGGCCATCGCCACCATCGGGGGCATGATGTCCACCAACGCCAGTGGTCACAGGGCGGTCAAATACGGAACGGCCCGGGATTACGTCAAGGACCTCACGGTGGCCATGGCCGACGGCACCGTTATTGAGACCGGCTTTAAAACCCCCAAATCCTCTTTTGGCTATGATCTCAACCGGGTCTTTGCCGGCGCCGAGGGAACCCTGGGAGTGATTACGGAGGTTACGGTAAAAATCCAGGTCCTTCCGGAATACAATGCTCTGGCCCTGGCTATTTTTGAAGACCTGTTTGCCGCCGGCGCGGCCGTCACCGATATTATCGGGAGCGGCATTCAGCTCACCGCCTGTGAAATCCTCGATAAATACAGCCTCAAGGTCGTGGAAAAAGCCATTGAACGGGATATCACGGGCATCGAAGCCATGCTGATTATCGAGAGCGACGGTGCAAAGGAAACCGTTGTGAAAGACATGAAACGAATCGACGAAATTTGTAAAAAGCACCGGGTCAAGGAGTTTACCTGGTCCGATGATCCGGTCAAAGCCGAGAAAATTATGGAAGCCAGGGGAAAACTGGTGCCGACCCTATCTCGAATCAAACCGGGAAACCGGTTGGTGCCCATTTCCGAGGACCTGGGCATTCCCCCCACCAAAATTCCGGAGGTAATCAAGCGAGCCCAGGAGATATCCAAGAAAGATGATCTGCTCATCACCACTTTCGGACACATCGGCGACGGAAATGTACACACCACCTTGGTCACAGACATGCGAAGCAAGGACGAATGGGACCGACTGCGGTCCGCAGCCGATGAACTGGCCGACCTGGCCCTTGAAATGGGAGGCACCATCACCGCCGAACACGGGGCAGGTCTTACCCGGGCTCCCTACAGTGAAAAGCAATTGGGCCCGGCCCTGGACGTGATGCGGTCCATTAAAAAGGCGCTCGATCCCAATAACATTCTCAATCCCGGGAAGATGGGGCTGGAGAAAAAGAAATACGACATTTATGATCACTTTGCCTTTCAACCGCTCATTGATCATCCGGAAGGCGTCAATTCCTTTGGAGAACGTATCGACAACGAACTTCTGGCTTGCATCTACTGCGGCTTTTGCCGCCTGGGATGCCCCACCTTCAGCGTTACCCACAGGGAGAGCAGAAATGCTCGGGGTCGCAATGTTCTGGCCTTTAATTACTTAAACGGCACCATTGAACCGTCCAAGGAATTCATCGAATCCTTTTACACTTGCGCCACCTGCCAGGCTTGCACCTATTTCTGTCCGGCCCAGGTGAAGGTGGACGAAATCGTGGAAAGCGTTCGTGAAAAACTCTTCAAGAAAGGTCTAACACCCGAACCGGTCCTGGCGGTACAGGAAAACATTCAAAAAACAGGCAATGTGTATGCCGGCGCCCGGGAAGACCGGATCGACATCTATC
>JAGHDR010000373.1 GCA_021159825.1 Deltaproteobacteria bacterium
ACATACATGTATTTGAAGATGACCACGTAATGGACCACCTTGATGCCGCTGGTGGTGGAACCGGCGCAGGCCCCGATAAAACAGACCGCAAAAAGAAACATCTGGGCCGACTGGGGCCACAGTTCATAGTCGGCGGTGGTAAAACCCGTAGTGGTCAAAAGGGAAGTGACCTGAAAGGTTCCGAACTGTATGGATTCCATGAGGGTAGGATAGGTATTTTCCTTCCAGAGAATCCATGAGACCATCCCGCAGAAAAAGAGCAGAAACCCCACATACCAGCGGAACTCCGTGTTGATTTTGAGCGCCCGCCAGTCCCCGTGCAATATCTGGTAAAACAACACAAAGGTGACCCCTCCCAGGAACATGAAGGCGATGACGATCCAGTCAATGTACGGGCTGGTGCAATACCCGATGCTCGCATTCCAAACGGAATAGCCGGATGTGGAGACAGTGCCGAAGGCGGTACACATGGAATCAAAAAGGCCCATGCCCGCCAGGCAGAGCAGGAGGATTTCCAAAACATTCAGGGCCAGATATATGCCCCCATAGCCAGATCATGGTGTCCCGGTTTCGGGCTTTAAAGCGCTCTTTGGTGATGATCTGACCGGGTGAGGATTCGGCGCGAAAGATGCGAAGTCCCCCCACGCCGTGGGGCAGAAAGATGAGGGTCAGGGTCAGAAATCCCATACCCCCCAGCAAGTGCGTTTCGCTTCGCCAGAACAAAAGGCCGTGGGGAAGGGTTTCAATGTCCGTGAGGATGGTGGCGCCGGTGGTGGTGTACCCGGACATCATTTCAAAAAAGGCGTCCGTAAAAGACGGGATGGATCCGTGAATCATGAAGGGCAGTGCGGAGAGTGCGGAGACCAGCACCCACCCGAAAACAGCCAGTGCAATGCCGTCCTTGATGCTCAGTTCATATTCTTTTCTGAAAAACCACCAGAGCGGCAGGCCTAATCCGGCGGTAATAATGCCGGAAGCCAGAATGGCGTTGAAGTCCCCTTCCCTGTAATAGAGGGAGCATATCAAGGGCAACAGCATGGAACCGCCGGTTACCAGCAGAAGTGTTCCCAAGACCCGTGCGATGGATGAATAATGCATAGTAACAGTTTACGGTTTCTTCAGCAAATAAGGGATTCAAAATTCAAAGGTCACAGCGTCCAAAAGCCTTATCACGGAACCGGATTCTTTATCAAGATACCGCTTGTGTCAATGAATTTTCGGTACGGGCGGCTCATATTCCGGGCCGATTCAGACCTCGAAACATAAATTTTGGCTTGTTGCGCGGATCAATATGGACTATTCATGTAGGTATGATGGAACGGGTTACGGAGCATATGGAGAGGGAAACCTTTGTGATATCATCGTTATCGGCGGCGGCATCACGGGGGCCGCCATCACTTATGAGGCGGCCTCAAGGGGGTTGTCCGTGGCGCTGTTTGAAAAGGGGGATTTTTCCGAAGCCACCTCCGCCGCCGCCTCCAAACTGATTCATGGGGGCCTGCGTTATCTAAACAACGTGGAATTCAGCCTTGTCCGCGAATCCCTGAGAGAACGGAGAACCATGGCCAATATCGCCCCCAATTTTGTATATCCGTTCCCCATGTTGTTCCCGCACTATCGCTCATCCCTCAAGAGCAATAAGTGGCTGACCGGAATCGGGTTGACCCTTACCACGGCGACGGTGAATACGGCCAATGAGAAATATGTCCAGATCCGGCCTTTCGCCCCCGCCTACCCCAGTGCCGTACCCGATGTCTACAATACGGAAGTGATGGTTTACAGGGGGTTCTGGCTGGTAAACTGGTTCAAGGAACAGTTCGGATTGCGGGAAATGCAGATGGCTAAAAAGAGAAATACGGCGACTGAAGCCCTGTTCGATGAACTCATCGAGAATATTCCGCCCGGTTCCATGGGGCTGATGCTTCAGCCCTACTGGTCCCCCGGCATGAACACGGATGCGGATGCCAAGGGGGCCATTATCGGATTTGGCGATGTGCATACCCGCGGCCATATATACCGTTCCATCTTGGAGGGTCTGGGGTATGCCCTTAAAGACGGCATGCTGGCACTGCAAAAAAAGAACAAGGTGAAAATCAAGTGTCTCAGAGTATCGGGCGGCGGGTCCCAGAGTAACGCAGCCATGCAAATCACCGCGGATATATTTAATCTGCCGGCCCAACGGCCCCACACCTATGAAACATCCGCTCTGGGAGCAGCCATTGATGCGGCCGTTGGATTGAAGCTGCATACCGATTTCCCCTCCGCCGTCCGCGAAATGACCCGGATCACTGATGTGTTTGAACCGATCCCCGGAAACAGGGACCTCTACAGAGAGCTTTTTGAGCGGGTGTACCTTAAAATGTATGGGCGCCTAAAACCCATCTACAATGAAATCCGCGACATCACCGGATATCCGAACCTGTAAGAAACCGGAGAAAGCGGTTAAATCCGCCTCACGCCGGACCACTTCCCTTGACAGCATTCTTCTATCTGCCGTATGATTTCTCCTCCTACCGAACACGATTTGCGACCCTGTTTTTTTGAGGAAAACATATGAGACCCTTGGACGGCATAAAGGTAATTGAAATGGCGGGGCACGACATCAACTATATTGCGCTCTCCGGCGCCCTTTCCCTTTTCAAAAGAAAGGGGGAACGACCTCTCCCTCCGGCTAATCTGCTGGGGGACTTTGCGGGAGGCGGCATGCTTTGTGCCATGGGCATTCTGCTGGCTCTTTTTGAACGCTCCCGGTCGGGAAAAGGACAGGTGATCGACTCGGCCATGGTGGATGGGGCCGCAAGTCTATCCGGCATATTCCACGGCCTGCTGGCCAACAACCTCATGAGCCCCGATATCGGAACCAATACACTGGATAGCGGCGCGCCCTTCTACCAAATCTATGAAACCGCAGAGGGACAATTTATGTCCGTGGGAGCCATTGAACAGCGGTTTTATGCGAAGTTGCTCAAAGGCTTGGAAATAAACCCGGAAACCCTGCCCCACCAGCTTGATAT
>JAGHDR010000298.1 GCA_021159825.1 Deltaproteobacteria bacterium
ACCTCGATACCCATATCGTGGTCTGGCTTTACGCCGGACTGACGGAAAAGCTGACTGAGCCTGCGAAATCCGCAATTGAGACGTCACAGGTCCTGATTTCGCAGATGGTCAGGCTGGAGTTACAGTATCTATATGAAGTAGAGTGGATTAAAGTCGGTCCCTCAACCATCCTCAATAGCCTGGCGCACGCCATTGATCTCAAAGTTTCGGGCTGTCCCTTGAAAAAGATTATTGATATTTCGCTCAAGACAAGTTGGACCCGGGATGTTTTTGATCGCTTAATCACTGCCGAAGCGATCCTGGAATCGGCGGGCTTGATCACTGCGGACAGGACGATCAGAACCCATTTCAAACAAGCCATCTGGTAGCCGGTGCTCTTATCCAGACCATCCATTTGGATTCCCACGCGGGAGCATGGGACACAGGGGTGGAGTAGGCATCTTACCCGATCTTATATAAAACGGGCGAACCAAAATACGGCGCAATCCGGCGCATTTATTTTTTTTCCGAGACCCTAACCAACGTCAGTTAATCCGGGGTTTAAAAATTTACCTCCTGGAACTATATTTTGAAAACAGCCTGCATAACGGCCATGGCAACTTCCGCTTTCGAAAAAAGCGAACCAGCGGGACCATTGCCAAATGGACACCCTTTCAAAACGACCCGGCGGGCAGGGAGCTTCTGACATTAATCGCCATCGGGCTGGGCGGCGAAAAATACCTCAATGCACTTCCTCTTCCGAAAGCGGTCGCAAAGAACCCTCATCGGCCCCTCAGTGTGGCCCATGTGCTGGCCCGTCATCATCCGCTGGATATCCTGAACCGGGGGATAACGGTGCTGGGAAGCGGCGTTGATGTGGATGCCGGCGGGCATGTGGTTTCCCTGCGAACCGGAAACCTTTCTCTGGTCCCTTCGCACATCCCCTCAAGGAAACTCAATATCGGCGCAAAGTCGTCCGCCTACCTGCTCCTGGCTTACGGCGGCGGGTACCGGCCCGGTCCACGGGGAGAGGATTTTGAATTTACGGACCCGCTCTTTCGCCGTACCCGTTTTCATTCTCTCCTGTTGCAAAATGCACCACTGACCAACCCCGTTGATTTCATCCATCGGCTCCGCTACAAGGGGATTCGATGGGGACGGATGCCTTCCAGAAATGTGCTTTGTGCTTTGTGCGAGCAGCTGTCAAGCCAACTGAACATCCCTGCGGATTCATGGCTGGAGGTGGATATTGATATTGATGATGCCTGGGATGCGCTTCGTCCCTGGCAGCAGCACGCGGCGCTTCCCATACTCGACATGGCCCGTCACATGATGGATGCCTTTCCCAGATCCGCCACGCCCCTGGAGATGCCCGGGGTTGTACTCATGGACCAGCCGGAAAGCTTTTGCCCTTCTGAGCGTTTCAAGGACTATCTGACACTGCTGGACAGGCTGTTTCCCCGACTGCAGTTTATCCTGTCGGTGGGCACCAACGCTTTAGACGCCTTTCCCTCGTCCTTTCGAAAAAAGCGTCTCCCTCTCCCGGATGAGGAAAAACCACCGCCAAAATTCCGGCCTGTTCGCCTGCCGCGGGACACAATCCTCCTGATTGATGTGGACGGGCGCCTGCCGAACCTGGCCCTGATGAAACTATGTACCCACTATCGACAAAAGGGGCACACCGTACAGCTGGGAAAAAGGGACTGTTTTCGGGAAGGTCCGGACCGGGTGTATGCATCCACAGTGTTCTATTCACCCCCTTCTCAAAGGCGAAATCGGCGTCTGCGGCAGTATTACGGTGACAAGCTGACCCTGGGAGGTACAGGGGAGGACATCGGCGCCCGCCTGCCCGATACGGTGGAAACCCTGCATCCGGACTACACCCTTTACCCGGAACTGGGTGACCGGGCCATCGGCTTCATCACCCGTGGCTGCCCGTTTGCCTGTCCCTTCTGCGTGGTCCCCCTGAAAGAGGGAGGGCCTCGTCAAGTCAGTGATCTGGATACGCTGCTGGAAGGGGGTCGGCTCAAAAAGCTCATCCTTCTGGATGATAACATCTTGTCCCATCCGGATGCGGACCGGTTCCTTCGGGAAATGGCGGAGCAAAACGTCATGGTGAATTTTACCCAGTCCCTGGACCTGCGCCTGGTAAATCGGGAACGGGCCGGGCTGATTCGAAGGGTTCAGTGCGCCAATACCCGCTTTACCCGGAGCAATTTTCATTTCAGCCTGAACCATAACCGGAATATGGACCGGTTGGCCCGAAAATACCGGCTGTTTAATTTCAGGCCGCGGGACAATGTGCAGTTCATCTGCATGTACGGCTACGACACGACGCTGGAGGAAGACGTGGATCGATTCAGGTTTCTTCGTTCTCTTCCCGGCGCATATGTTTTCGTGCAGAAATACCTGCCCGTAAAAGGGGGACCTCCACCCGATACGCTGGATTTTTTCGGGGCGAACCCGGATCCATTGATCGACGAACTGGCGGGTATTATGTTCACCCAGAACATGAAAAGCATGGAAAACTACTACCGATG
>JAGHDR010000234.1 GCA_021159825.1 Deltaproteobacteria bacterium
ACTTGAAATTGGAAATTTGATAACGGTTTTACACTTTTTTTTGGTTTTTCCAAATTTCAACTTTCGCTCAGAGAAATTTGAGCAGGGCAAATTTTTCCGCTCAAAATGCGTGCTTATGGTTGACATATGAACCCTGTTTTGCCTATATGTGTCGTGTGGAAGTTCGAATTTCAATTTTCAATTTTCAATTTGGAGGATTTCATAATGGTTCCAGCCTTGCTTGTCATGTGTGGTCTGGGAGCGGTATTGGGCATTGTACTTAGCCTCGCGTCCAAGGTTTTTTATGTTTATGAAGACCCGAGAATCGGTCAGGTGGAAGATTGTCTAGCCGGCGCCAACTGCGGCGGATGCGGCTATGCGGGTTGTTCCGCCGCGGCGGTTGCCGTGGTAGAAGGGCAGGCGCCTGCCAATGTATGTATTGTGGCGGGAGATGAGGCGACCCAGGCCATCGCCGCCGTCATGGGAATAGCCGGGGGCCTTGCAGAAGCGTCCACCTGTTCAAACCCCTGCACCGGCGGGGATCGTGCAAAAATCCGTTATCTTTACGAAGGCATACCCTCATGCCGGGCACAGATGATGCTGGATGAGGGCAAACGTGAGTGCGATTCCGGTTGTTTGGGTTACGGCGACTGTGTGAAGGCCTGCCTGTTTGACGCCCTGAAAATAGGACCTGAAGGGTTTCCCGTTGTGGATGAGGAAAAATGCGTGGGATGCGGTGCCTGTGAACGGACCTGCCCTAAAAACATACTCACCGTAAAAACCCCGTCCGAGCGCCTGCTTCATTTCAACACACAAGAGGACGCTCTGGCGCCCTGCCGGCAGATCTGCCCGGCCCAGATCAATATTCCCCTTTACATTGCTCAGATTCAAAAAGGCGATTACGAAGGGGCGGTCCATACCATCCGTGAACGCAACCCCCTGCTGCTATCCTGCGGCAGGGTTTGCCCTCATCCCTGTGAAGATTACTGTCGTCGCGGGGTGGAAGATGAACCGGTTTCCATCAATCAGTTGAAACGCTTTGTAGCTGATTACGAGATGAATTCGGGAAAACGGTTTCCCATTTCCGTGGCGCCTTCCACAGACAAACGGATCGCAGTCATCGGCGGCGGTCCCGCAGGGCTGAGCTGCGCTTTTTTCCTACGACGGATGGGCCATGACGTGACCATATTCGAAGCCATGCCTAAGCTGGGCGGTATGATTCGATACGGCATTCCGGAATACCGGCTTCCCAAGAAAACGCTGGACTGGGAAATTGAAGGGATACTCAACCTGGGGATCGAAAGTCATACCCGGGTGAAATTCGGTGATGATTTTGACCTGACATCGCTTGTAGCAGCAGGATACGATGCCATTTTCATGGGCATCGGTGCCTGGAAGGATTCCCTGCTGCGCGTTGAAGGTGAAAACCTGGAAGGATGCTATACAGGCATCGATTTTCTTTCCCGCCTAGCCGGCGGTGAGAAATTGCCCATGGGAAATACGGCGGTGGTCATCGGCGGGGGAAACACCGCCATCGACTGTACCCGGAACCTCCTTCGCTACGGCGCCAAAAAGGTTTTCCTGGCGTATCGAAGAACCCGGAAAGAGATGCCGGCCAACCCGGTTGAAATCGAGGCCGCTGAAGAGGAAGGCGTGGAATTCATCTTCCTGACAGCGCCCAAGGAAGTGGTGAGCGATGATGAAGGGCACTGTACCCATCTGGAATACCTGAAAATGAAATTGGGCGAACCGGATGCCAGCGGTAGACGTCGTCCCGTCCCCATCGAAGGTTCGGAAACCCGGCTGCAGACGGATATGGTTATTACCGCCATCGGTCAGGCACCGGATGTATCCTTTGTGGAACGGGATCAAAAACGCCTGGCTGAATTGAAGACCACCCGACGGAACACCGTGGAAGCCGATCCCACCACCCTGCAAACCAACATCCCCTATCTCTTTGTGGGTGGCGATTCAGCCACGGGTCCGGCCCTGGTGGTATCCGCCATCGGCGGCGGCAGAAGAGCCGCCCGATCGATTCATCAATATGTTATGGGCGAAGAAGTCAAAGCAGGGCCGATGGAACATATGGGAAAAGACCTCATTCCTGAATCCAAATTCGACCATGTTCTCGGCATCGTCAAAAAACCCAGGTCTCCCATGGAAGAACTGCCGCCGGACGAGAGAATCAAATCCTTTGTGGAAGTGGATCAGGTCCTGACCGAAGAACAGGCATTGAAGGAAAGCGAACGTTGTCTCTCCTGTTGTATTACCTGTTATAACATGGACCCGGAATCGGAGGAGGCGTTAAAGCGACAGGCAGCCGTTGGCTGATTCCGAAAGCAGGCCGGGGCTGCTTGTTTGCGCCGGCCCCTTTGGAAATTTTCAAGCGCTTCTTTGCCGCTTTGGTAAGAAAGCGCTTTTTTAATGGATGAGCTCCGCTCGGCACTGTTCAGTTGAATAGGTGATTCAATTATATCAGTGTGGGTTAAAGCGCCTTCCCCCGAGGCACGATGGTTGGCAAAAATAGCTGTTTTAAAAGGCATAATATGGGGATCCACATCTTTTTTACCTATTCAACATAATAGCCGGTTAGAGGCTGAACGAAAAAAAAGGCACAAGGAAACAGCATTACCGTTTTCCCTGTGCCTCTCTTCGTAAGATTATACGCAACCGGTCGGTTTGGGCAACCCGGCCATTTTACAGGCGCCTTTGCCCGGTCCTGAAGGAAACAGCTCATAGATGTACTTCAGTTTGTAGCCGGTGACTTTAGACAGAATCCTGACCATGGGGGCGATACCGTTTTTCTTGTAGTACTCCTGTAAAACGCTAACGACCTTCTTATGTTCATCTGTAATTTCGTCAATACCCTCGCTTGATTTTACATGCCTCATCCATCCTTCGTCCCAGTTGGTGAAATCATCAATGAATCCATCTTCATCAACATCATAGCTGGTTCCCTCAAATTCTACTGTTGCCATACTTAAATTGCCTCCTTATTGTTAAATAAAATACCCCGAAAATATCACGTCTGAATATTCTTTCAGCCAACGCCACACCTAATCGAGCCAGTATAATCCCAATTTCATACGTTGTCAAATGTTCTTTTTCGACTTCTTCAGGGTTTGGCCATTTTTTTATGATTAAGCGCGGCACTAAAAAGGCCTTTCACCCAATCGGACTCACCGCCGGCATGCACATGGGTATAGGTCCCCAATATATTCTTTCTGCATATACCATCTTTTTCGCCATCGATGCCATGACCCCGTTTTACCTTAAAAGCAAAGCGTACCGGCTCTTTTGAAGCCGTAAGAACGGCTTTGGAATAGTGAAATTCGTGACCGCGCAGAATTTTCCCAGCTGGATAGTAAGGATTCTGATCACAGGTTTCGAGAATGGTATATCCGTGCCCCTGGGGCTTTTTCTGGAAAACGAAATCCAGGGGCAGTGCTCCGACCATGGGGTAATGATTGTCGGATAACCGGATTTGCTCCCCCAAATAAATGAGCCCCCCACACTCGGCATAAACGGGAAGACCCTTTTCGATTTCCCCTTTCAGGGCATCTCTAAATACATCGTTGTCAGCCAGGGCCTGCGCCTGGGTCTCGGGAAAACCGCCGCCGATGTAAAGTGCATCCAGCTTCGGCAGAGCATTGGCGGAAATGGCACTGAGTTCAACCATAACAGCCCCCAGCTTTTCCAGTTCAGACAGGTTTTCAGGGTAATAAAACCACAGCGCCTGATCCCTTA